>JANLHC010000100.1 GCA_024654465.1 Candidatus Scalindua sp. | reverse complement strand
ATTTTGAAGCGGATCTTGTTAAAAAACTTATTGGAAACAGACTGGAAAATATTCAATCAAGAATAAATCAAAAAATAGACGAAATTGAGAATATAGTATCAGCTTTCAAAAAACTTAATAATCTTGATGAATTAAAAAAAGAGATAAACAATAATATTAAGGATGCAGAGCATAAACTTAAACTATACAAAGCAAAAGGTGTTGAAAACAAGCTCCACCAGCAGAGCAGATTTGATTTAGATGAATCAAGATTCAAAGAATCATTAAATGAAATCTCAAATTTTATAAATAAGCTTGAATCTTTGATAAATGATAATACAACTTTTTTCCACAATACAACTTTTGAATCAGAAGAGAACAGAGAAATATTCGTAGAAGCTGAAAGTCTATTCAGGCAGATAGTAATTGAATTCAATAGGTTAAATGACATAAAATCAAACGTAGATAAATATAAAGCGGCCTTTAAAGATATTTTTAAAAAATTAAATGAGAAAAAAGAAACCCTAAAAGAGGATTTTGCCAAAATCAAGAGAGAGAGAGATATACCTAATCTTAACCCGGATAATTTCCTTAAACTTAATCGTCAGGTTGAAACATCCAAATTAAAGCTGATAGAAATCGACAAGTCGGAAAAGAAGAGAATTGAATATACAACATCCTTGAATAATAAAATTTCTGAACTCAATATTTTATGGCACGAAGAATACCAAATACTAAAGAAAGAAGTATCACGTATAAATGAATACGATAGTTCTCTTTCTATTTCAGTCGAATACAAAGATAGAAACGATAAGTTCCTTGAAAAACTGCAGCAAGTTTTCAAGGGAAGCGGAATAAGAGGAGCAACATATGAGACAATTCAATCGACATATAAAGATTTTGTTGAAATTTATAGAGAACTGGGGAATCTGGATTCAAAACTTAATATAAGTGAGAGTTTATTAGCAGAATTCAAGAAACGGTTTAATGATAATATCCTCGATTTAATAACCTTCAGGGTAGAAGACAGATTTACTATTAAGTATAATGACAAACCGCTTAAAGACCATTCTCTTGGACAAAGAGCTACAGCATTAATACTGTTCCTTCTTGCTCAAAAAGAGACAAATGTACTTATAATCGACCAACCGGAAGACGATTTGGACAATCAGACTATCTATGAAGATGTGATAAAGGCGATTAAGTTACTAAAAGGGCAAATGCAATTTATATTTGCAACACATAATGCAAATATACCGGTACTTGGTGATAGCGAAAAAATCATTTCCTGTAAATACTCTGAAGATAAAATTGATGTTCATGGCGGTACAATTGATAATAAAAAAATACAGAAACAAATTGTTACCATTATGGAAGGTGGAGAAGAAGCTTTTAACCGACGGAAAAACATATACGATATATGGAGTATGAAAAAATGAATGCTATTGAACTTCTCGATATAATCAATACTGGCGAAACCAGTAAGGTGCAATTCAAACAAACAATGCCTCACCCGGACTCGATTGCTTCTGAGATGGGAGCATTTTCCAACACAATGGGGGGAATGATTCTTTTTGGTATTAAAGATATAACTGGAGAAATAACAGGGCTTTCTTATGAAGAGATACAGAAATATAGTCAGAATATTGGAAATTATGCTACCAACAATATCATCCCAGGTATATATGTGAAAACAGAAGTTGTACCTGTTGCTTACAACGGTGAAAGGAAAATTTTAATTGTCTATATTGATGAAGGAATAAATAAACCTTACAAGGATTTAAATAGAGATGTTTGGGTTAAGCAAGGTTCTGATAAAAGAAGAGTTACTGATAATGCAGAAATGCTTCGTCTTTTTCAACAGGGGAGCCATTTATTAGCTGACGAAATAGAAGTATACGACACTTCTATTGAAGATGTTACCCAGGAACTGTTTCGAGATTATTTGAAGAACGCTCCAATAAGAATAATGATATTTGATAATAGAGTGGAGGTAATGAGTCCAGGTATATTACCGAATAGCTTAACTGTTGAAGAAGCCATGTTTGGGAATCCGGTTATTAGAAATTCGCAGATAGTTAAATTCAGTTCTCATACAATGCCTTTTAGCGGTATTGGAACGGGTTTAACTCGTGCGTTAAAGGAAGAACCTGATATTGGATTTAATAATGATATTGACGGAGTACAATTTATTGTTAAATTTCCAAGGCCGGAGATTGATATTTGAAATTCCATTTCGACCCAAACCAACAATACCAGCTTGTCGCCGGAGGACGACCCGCCTCTGGCTGGGACGCAATCAAATCAATAATAAGCATTTTTGGAAACTAAATAGTAGTTTGTTCGCCCCGCTTTCGGCGGAGCGAATGCAGGAGTAATTTATGAGTTATATCATATGGTTGGAGAAAGAATATATTCCATGGCGGAGAAAAAAACAACGGAAGTTAGTCACGGAATGGAATAGAAAATATCCTGTTGGGCAAAAAGTTATTTTAGATACTTGGATAGACATTAAGACAGGATTGCAGCATTTTGACGTAACAACATTTACAAAAAGCAAAGCAAGGCTTCTTGGATATGCTGCCATAATAGAACTAGAAATTGACGAATTAAAAAGAACTCCTGAAATTGTTAAAGCAATCAGAGATACAAAACAAATAGGAGTTCGTAATAAATGAAACTGGATACACCTTTAGAAAAAGAAGTTAAAATAAAAATAAAATTTGCCTGATAATCTTGTTAAGGAGATAATAATGCTCACTGAATATATTCACAAAGCAATGGATATGGCGAAGTACGAGATAATTGAAGATGATCATACATATTGGGGAGAGATTCCCGGTTTTAAAGGAGTATGGGGAAGGGCAAAGACGCTTGAAAAGTGCCGTGAAGAATTAAGGGAAACACTTGAAGAATGGATTGTCTTCAGGTTAAAAAATCAACTTGAACTACCTGAAATTGGAAACATAAATCTCAATATAGTTGAACAGCCGGCATGACAGATAAATTAACACCCGTAAGTTGGAAAAAGTTTGTCTCAAGGATGAATAAACTTGGTTTTTCAGGGCCATTTTTCGGCGGCAAACATCCTAAAATGCGAAAAGGTAATTTAACCATAATAATTCCCAACAAACATGAATCAGAAATTGGTGTAGGATTTTTGCGGAGATTATTAAACCAGGCTGAAATTACTAAAGATAAATGGTTAAGTGTTTGAGCACACTATTTATAAATTCCAGTTCAAAACTGAAAATATGTACTATTCAATAATAGATATTAAATGAAATTCCACTTTGACCCAAATCAACAATACCAGCTTGACGCAGTCAACTCAGTTATAAGCATTTTTGAAGGCCAACCCCTGGAACACGGTGATTTCAGTTTTACAATTGATGAAAAAAGTTACCTGTTTCAGGCAGACGGCGTTGGAAACCGTCTGAAATTGAGTGAAGAGCAGATACTTGAAAATGTCAAGACCGTTCAGGCAAAAAATGAACTGCCCGTTGCCGTCTCCCTTGATGAGATGAATTTTTCCGTTGAAATGGAAACAGGAACCGGCAAAACCTATGTATATCTGCGGACAATCTACGAATTAAACAAAAACTATGGATTTAAGAAGTTTGTTATTGTAGTTCCTTCCATAGCTATCCGAGAAGGCGTGCTTAAGAATCTTGAGATCACGTTTGAACATTTTCAAAATCTTTATGATAAGACACCGGCCAATTTTGAAGTATACGATTCAAAACGTGTTTCCAATCTGCGGAACTTCTGCATAAGCAATGCGATTCAGATACTGATCATCAATATTGATTCATTTGCCAAGGATGAAAACGTTATAAACAATCCTAATGATAAACTGACAGGAAAGAAACCGATAGAGTTCATTCAGGCCACATCACCTGTTGTAATTGTAGATGAACCACAGAATATGGAGACAGAGATAAGGAAAAGGGCGATAGGAAATCTTAACCCTCTCTGTACCTTGCGTTATTCGGCCACTCATATTAACAGATATAACATGGTTTACAACCTCGACCCCGTAAAGGCATATGACCTTGGTCTTGTCAAACAGATAGAAGTGGATTCAATCGTCACGGAAAATGATTTTAATAAGGCTTTGGTCAGTCTTGAAAAAACTAATGCCACAAAAACTACCACTTCCGCAAAAGTCAAAATTGATGTAAACACAAAAGACGGAGTAAAACGGAAATCTGTTACGGTAAAAGTCGGCGATGACCTGTACGTGCTTTCAAACAAAAGGGAGATTTATAAGAACGGTTATATTGTAAATGGAATTGATGTAGGCGACGGGTTTATTGAACTTTCCAACGGTGAAACTATTTTTCTCGGAGATACATTGGGCGGCCTTAATGATGAGGTGATGAAGGTGCAGATAAGAAAGACCGTTGAAGAGCATTTCTTGAAAGAGAAAAAGTTTAAAGACAAAGGCATAAAGGTCCTGTCTCTCTTTTTTGTTGATCGTGTCGCCAATTACCGTTCTTATGATTCTGGCGGCAAGCTGCTGAAAGGCAAGTTTGCTGAGTGGTTTGAAAATGCTTATCGTGAGGTTGCGAGGAAAACTGTTTATAAGGGATTAATCCCATTTAGAGCTGAAGACGTTCATAATGGTTATTTCTCTCAGGATAAAAAGGGTAGATGGAAGGACACTAAAGGCAATACTCAGGCTGATGATGACATATTCAAACTTATCATGAAAAATAAAGAGAGGCTTCTTGATACAGAAGAACCTCTCCGCTTTATTTTCAGTCATTCTGCTCTGAGAGAGGGTTGGGACAACCCGAATGTTTTTCAAATATGTACACTGAACGAAACACAATCTGAACTGAAGAAGAGACAGGAAATAGGTCGCGGGCTGAGATTAAGTGTTAATCAGGAGGGAAATCGAATACACGATACAAACATCAATCTTCTTACGGTCATTGCCAATGAGGCTTATGAAGATTTTGCAAGGCAGTTACAAAGCGAGATTGAAGAGGATTGCGGCGTCTCTTTCCAGGGCCGCATTAAGAACAAACGGAAGAGAAAGATGGTAAAATATCGCAAAGGTTTTGAACTTGATGGTAAATTCAAAGAGATCTGGAACAGGATCAATTATCGAACAATGTACAGAGTGGAATACGGGACTCCTGATTTGATACGAAAAGCGGCAAAAGCAGTGGAGCAGATGCCGGTAATTAAAAAGGCAATGATAAAAACAACCAGGACCGCTCTGGAGTTTAGTGATACCGGTATTGTTTCTGAAATAAAAGCGTCGTATACAACCACGCTTGCTGATGCATTTAGTATTCCTGATCTGCTTTATTACATACAGGAGAGAACAAATCTCACACGAGCTACAATTCTGGAAATTCTAAAGGAATCCGGCAGAATTGGTGATGTGTTTATAAACCCTCAGCTTTTTCTTGATAATGCCGTATTAACTATAAAAGAGGTCCTGTTTGACATGATGATAGATGGTATCAAATATGAGAAAATTGGAACAAAAGAATATGAAATGCGCCTGTTTGAAGATTATGAAATTCATGTAAACGATCTGACTTTTAACATATCAAAAAAAGAGAAAACTATTTACAGCAATCTCTGTCCGCTTGATTCCAATGTGGAGTATGAATTTGCCAGAGAATGTGAAAGCAGGGATGATATTGAATTCTACTTTAAGCTTCCTTCCAAGTTTAAGATCAAAACGCCAATCGGCAAATACAACCCTGACTGGGCTTTGATAAAAAAGAACGAAAAAACTGTCTATTTTGTAGCCGAAACAAAATCAGAGGGACAGGAGTTAAGGGTCAGCGAAAAGAGAAAGATTGAATGTGGCCGTGCTCATTTTAAAGAATTTGATGATGTGGAATATCGGCAGGTTGCTACGGTGAGTGAGTTGGATTATTAAACAGCTTTATTATTTTAGGGATATTTTTATGTGTAAAAAGGGAATCTGTGATAAATTAGAAGCTCAACTCGACAGGCTGTCCGAGAATAGACATTTTGACAGACTTGCCATTTTTAAGCCTTTCAATTTCATCGTTTAATGTGAAAACCGTGTTTGTTGTTGCTGTTTCGCCAATTTCCTGTATAATGCCTTAATATCGTTTAAGTTATGAAGGTTTACAATTACGAAAGTGGGAAAAATTTATGGTTAAAAGAATGACCAGTAAAGAGAGACTTCAGCAGATGGCGGAGGAGGCGGCTGCCGGTGAAGAATTGAAAGCTGAAAAGAAGAAGAAAAAAGCAACAACAACCAAGAAACCAGCCAAATCTATTACGAAGCGGGAAAAAGTTGTTTGGAAGATTTTCGATGCCAGCTATAAGGAGGTTGCCTGCTTTCCTTACTCTCAAAAGGATGAGGCTTTTGCAAAGTTGGATGAACGGAAACAGAAAAAGAGCACAGTTAATTTTTTCATCAATGAAGTAAAAGTGCCCATGGAAGATGAGTAAACATGGGCAGAACTCTAAATATACACGTTTACTCATCTGCCCTTGTTTGATTAATTGCCTGTAACCAGGAACACACCGAACATTACTTATTACCCTAGTACACTTTCATACATATTTTCTGCCATTATAAAACTTCTGAGTGCCTTCTCCTATATACAATTTTTTAAATTAGGTTTTCTGATAAAATAAATGATTTCTTAACGCATTTACTTTTTTGGAAGTGAAATTCTATGAAAATCGCAGTGGTCTATAATCGAGAAAGCCAGAAAGTAATCAATCTTTTTGGTATTCCTAACCGGGAGAAATATGGATTAAAGGCCATAAAACGGATAACAGATTCTCTCAAAAAAGGTAAACACCAGGTTATTGCTTTAGAAGGTGATAAGGATTTAATTGATCAGCTGGAAGAATATATGCCTAGAGTACTAAAAGGTGAACAACCTGGTATGGTGTTTAACTTATCCTATGGTATTCAAGGCCAGGCAAGATATACACACGTACCCAGTATATTAGAGATGATAGGAATCCCCTATGTTGGTTCAGGGCCTTTAGCCCACTCACTCGCTCTGGATAAAGTCGTTGCTAAAATGATGTTTGTGCAGAAGAATCTGCCAACACCTCCATTTGCAGTAGTTACCAATCCCGACTTCGAAATACCTGATTTGACTTTCCCACTCATTGTGAAACCAAAAAATGAGGCCGTCTCCTTAGGGTTAAAAATCGTTAATAGTGAACAGGAACTCAGAGATGCAACACAGTTTATTTTTGATACATTCAGCCAGCCTGTCCTTATAGAAAGTTATATTGAAGGCAGGGAAATAAACGTTGGCATTCTGGGTAATAACCCTCCAATGGCTTTTGACCCTGCCGAAATCAGCTTTGGTGAAAGCGGACCTAAAATTTACACTTTTGAAGATAAAACCAGAGTTTCAGGTCGTGAAATATCTGTCATATGTCCGGCACCCATCAAAGCTGACATAGCATCAAGGGCACAAAAAATAGCTATAGAAGCATTCACAACATTAGGTTGCTATGACTGTGCCCGGGTGGATATGCGGCTTGATAGTCAAGACAATTTATACATTCTGGAAGTAAATAGCCTGCCAAGCTTGGGTGAACATGGGTCTTATATTGCGGCAGCAGAACACATGGGGATGGATTTCCCGGCTTTAGTAAACCGGCTGGTGGACGTTGCAAGTGCCCGTTATTTTGATACACCAAACCCTCCCGAAGTTACCGGTAGAAACCAACCTTCTGATAAAGCTGCATTTAGTTTTCTGACCAATCGAAGAGATCAAATGGAGAAACAGGTACAACAATGGTGCCAAATATCCAGCCGTACCAATGATCCTATTGGGATCCGGATTGCGCATAATGAACTCGATAAAAAACTGACGGAACTAGGCCTGAAGCAAGCACCGGAATATAGCGATGACCCCCATGTCTGGGTTTGGCAAACACCTGCCGGGCTGGAAAAAGGTACTCTGCTGATTGGTCAACTTGATGTTCCTTTAGACATAGGTATTTCTTCAGAGCCTTTTCGTCGGGATCCGGAATGTTTACATGGTGAAGGTGTCGGCTCGTCCCGCGCACCATTAGTTATGCTTGAGTATACACTTAAAGCTTTAAAGTTCTGTCGTCAGCTTAAGCGTACCAATTTGGGGATCATGTATTACGCGGACGAAGGTAATGATACCCGATATAGTGCCGCGGCAATTTCAAAAGTCGCAGGTCTTGCCAAGCAGGTACTCGTATTGAACTCGGGCAACATTGAGGATAAAATAGTTACCAAACGTCGGGGACAACGGAAATACCGTTTAACAGTTGAAGGGAAATCATTAAAACTGGGACAATCTTCAAAAAACCCTGATATAATGTTATGGCTATTTAGGAAGCTTGAAAAAATATCCAGGCTCTCTTCCAGTAAAGAGAGGATCGCTATTGCCGCAGTAGATTTCCATACCAAATCTTTCCCAATGTTACTTCCCCATCGTATCACAACAACATTACAGATGTCGTTTCCTGACATTAAGACGGCAAATAAAACAGAAGAGGCTATTCACGAAATACTTAAGGACAAAAGTGTTCGCTGGAATTTAGCCATGTTGTCGAGTAGGCCGGCAATGAAGGACAGAAGAGTGAATACCAGACTGATTAATTCCTTACAATCTGTTGCCGATCATTGGGAAATTCCACTTGGTAGAGAAGCGTCTCTTATGCCATCGGTTGCCGGTTTAGTACCCACCAACATTCCGGTAGTTTGCGGTATCGGCCCCGTAGCCACCAATATACATACTTCGCAGTCAGCAGTTCAACGCATCAGCCTGGTACAGAGAACATTACTACTGACAGAGTTCTTGATAAAAACGATTGAAAAATAAAATCATGACACCTTTACTTAAAAAGAAAATCGATACCGAGTTATTAGAGCCTGGTAACCGCCGTCTGGCTAAACCGCAAAAAGTTTCAGTATCCAAACATGGTATGGTGTCGACTGCTCATTATCGTGCCACTGAACTGGCATTTGATGTATTAAACGCCGGTGGCAACGCTATGGACGCGGCAGTCACTGCCGCGTTTGCATTGGGAGTTTGCGAACCCGCAGCTTCGGGCCTGGGCGGGCAAACCATGATAATGTTGTACGACACGCAAAGCCGCAAAAAAATTGCCCTGGATGGCTCTTCGAGAGCACCTAATAGAATTATTCCCGGCGAATCAAATAAATCAGAACTTCTCAGAGGGCACAAAGCAAGCACCATTCCCAGTACTCCCGCGGTACTGGCCTATGCTCTGAAAAATTATGGAAGTCTAACCCTGAAAGATATATTAGGCCCCATCATTGATTTAGCAAAAAATGGTTATGAAATTTCCCAACTACAATACGATTTAACCAAACGCGAACTGAAACATTTACGCAGCAATAGCGCGGCGCCACTGTTTCTCAAGCAAGGTAAACGTCCTTACTCTGTTGGATCCTTGTTTAAGCAGGAAAAACTGGCCGGGACCTTGGAAAGAATGGCTACGGCGGGTGTTGAGGATTTCTATCTTGGTGATATTGCGCAGGTGATTGAAGCTGACATGATAGCAAATGACGGACTTATCCGGGCAGACGATCTTGCACAGATTCCCTGGCCGGTAGAACGCAGGCCGCTTACTACAAGCTTTGAAAATACCCGTGTGTTTACCATGTGTCCTCCCGGTGCGGGAAGAGTTTTAATAGCCATGTTAAACATTTTGTCCCAGTTTTCACCGAAACAGAGAGACCCGGACACACCACGAGGGGCATTATTGCTGGCAAATGTCATTCGGCAGGCAAATCTTGATCGCCAGGACCGCCCCATTGAACCGAATTTGTACCAGCAAATCGACAACGAACTGATGAGCCAACCTGAGTATGCGCAACGTATCGCAAAAAAAATCAAAAAGAAATTGAAAGGCAGGGGTGAAACGACTCATCTGTCTGTTGTTGATCGTTACGGTAATGCAGTCTCCCTTACACAGTCTATTGAACGGGTATACGGATCATTTTGTGCATCATCTGAACTTGGTTTTCTCTACAATAATTATATGAGCGCTTTTGAGTACAGTAATATTACCCATCCCCATTACTTACGACCTAACGCGGTACCATGGGCGAGCGTTTCTCCCACAATTATCTTTCGTGGCAGAAAACCGTGGCTGATTATCGGCTCTCCGGGAAGCGAACGTATTGCATCGACAATTATTCAAGTATTATTACGCCTTGGCAATCATTCTCCCTATGAAGCAGTGGCAGCGCCAAGACTGTTTTGTTCACTAAAAGGCAAAGTATCACTGGAAGCAAGCCGCATGCGAGATGATATCCTTGATACGTTTACTTCAAAAGGTTTTGAGATAGACGTCCGCGATCCATATTCTTTTTACTTAGGATGTGTGCAGATGATCATGCGTAGCAGGAAAGGTGAATATATCGGAGTTGCCGACCCACGGCGTGATGGTTCAGCGAAAGGGCCTAGACAGTGAACAAGCTGCCCCTCTTAATTTCCGTGCCACATGCAGGCTTGACCATTCCACCCGAAGTAGAACCTTTCAATTTACTGACATCCGACCAGATTATTGCCGATGGAGATGAAGGAGCGAGAGAAATTTACGCCATTAAAGAACCGGTCAATGAATTTGTTACCACGGATATTGCCCGGGCTTTTGTTGACATGAACCGAAAAGAGAATGATTTTTCTGAAGATGGAGTGGTAAAAACCCATACCTGCCGGGGGGTGCCCGTTTATAAATCACCATTATCATCAGCAATGATTAAACAATTGTTAGATCACTACTATGTCCCATATCATACACAACTTACAAAGTCTGCAGGCAAGGATATCATGCTTGCCATAGACTGCCACACCATGGCATCATCAGGCCCACCTGTAGGCCCTGATCCTGGATCTGTCCGCCCTATGGTTTGTTTGAGTAACGCGGATGGCACTTGCCTTGAAGAGTGGTTCTATTTACTAGCAGATTGCCTGAGCGAGTCTTTTGGTTGTGAAGTATCGCTCAACAAACCTTTTAGAGGAGGATATATAATCAGGCATCATTCCAGAGAAATTCCCTGGTTACAATTGGAACTGTCCCGTGATCCCTCTTTATCTATTGAATATAAAAGAAATGCAGTTATATTTGCACTTAAAAAATGGTGCAGAACGGTTACGAAATCGTAGAAATTCTGTAATACCGGTTTGCTAAACATTTCATATTTTAATGCATAGGAAATTCAATGTTGATAACACTTCGACTCCGCTCAGTGTGACGTCATCCTGAGCGGAGTCGAAGGATAGTCCTTTGTCGCGATAGCGA
>JANLHC010000096.1 GCA_024654465.1 Candidatus Scalindua sp. | reverse complement strand
CCAGATTCAACAGGAGCTTGATTATCATTTCCAGGCCCGAAGAAAGTAATACCTTGTGCCTTTTCACCCCAGTACGTATGCATCTGCCAGCCTATCGGGTGTTCGTCGGTCGCTTCCTTATCCATAAACAACGCAAAGTTTTCAAGCGTAAATGTATTATCATCATTTTCGCCTATGAAATTTACCTTAGAGTTTGCATTCCTGTTAGTAATATTTTCACCGGCGTTTCTCAGGTTATACATGAAATTGGTATCGATAAAACCAGTGACCGTTGTACCTTTGAACAAACCACCCAAAATTGCAGAACCTGCCATCGCTTCTTGTACTGCAGAAGAGATGTCTTCCTGCATTATTTCAGCTCTGATCTCATCTTTGAAATCAGCCTTCATGACATTTCTCAGGCCAACCGTAGCCTCTTGTATGTCAGCCTTAGTTTCGCTTTTGAGCTCAGCCAACAGCTCCTGCTTGAGTTCGGCCTTTAATTCCGCTCTAATCTCTGCCTTAAGCGCGTCCATATCTGTGCTCTGCGCATAAGATATGCTTCCGAACGCCAAAACAGCGATCATTGGCAACAACAAATAAAATTTCATTTTACCCATAATTCACCTCCCCATAAAAAAATAAAAATCCTATAAAAAGTAGTGTGAACGATTACGTCACACTAAATACACTTACTTTATGAACATTATAGCCAAACTAAAACGGCTGATTTCAACATGAAAAACATCTAACTACCATATATACAGAGAGTTATTAAAGCAAGAAAAAAAGAAAAGTCAAGAGAAAAATCATGCCACCGGCAAGTCCTATCAGACTTCCGGAGGGGAAATTATGGACTATTAAGTGATTATTTATGCAAAAAGCATATGTTGAATCAGTTTAAATTTGCCGATGGCCATGAATTTTAAAGTATCTATATATTTAAATAATGAATTTATAAATCGTAATACAAGTTAAGAGCCAGGAGAACCTCGCAATAGCAGAGCCAAAAGATATATATTTCTCATAAAAATGTTAAGTAATACAATTTCTGTATCTAAATTCTTATGTTTAGGAGATCACTTGAGTTACAGAAGGTATGTATTATCAAGAACATACGATGGCGATCTATAACAAAGTTATCATAATCTATTGCCGCCAGAATATAATAATATCATCCTGTTGTTTTAGATTTTAAAAGAGTGACACATAATGGAAAAGTGTCAAATATGCACCAATTAAGTATTGATTTACTACTGACAGTAAAATATTTAGAAATTACTGATAGAAACAGCAATATTATAAGTATTTATAAAAACAGAAGTTGTGGCGTTCTGAGTGTATTTAATAATTGCTTTATTAAATTATCAGATCTTGCCGTATCGGATTGTTGACAAAAAACCCATAAATTGGAAACCGGCGAAGATCAGCCTATATTTATGTTTAGGAATTTCAAAGTGGACGCAGATAAGTGCAGATTACCAGGATTAAACTGTGTTTATCCGCGAAAATCTGCCTCCTATTTGTTTTTAAGTTGCCGAAGGCCTAATTTAAGTTGCTGTTAGACAAACCATCAATCGGATGTGCAAAAACCAGGCTGATAGGTGATTACAATGAGATGGGTGAAGAAGCTGGTTGCTATTCACATCTTACAGTACAGGAGAAGGAAAAGCGTTAAGCCTGTTCTTTTGTAGCGTGTGCTTTGTGAAGTGTTACTAATGGAAAAGTCTGTTAGCTGTCTTTCTCTTTTTCTTTCTTAAGTTCCTCTTTTATCTGAGCGCAGTTTTTATCTTTTTCTTTCTTGATTTTCTTTGCAACCTGAGCGACGAATTCAGGGTTACCCTCCGCAGCCGCTTTTTTCTTTGCGTCTTCTTTCAGCTTTTTAACATCAAAAATATCCCCCAGGCACTCTTCTGCAGCGCTGCACCATACCACACATGTAGGGGCTGCGTCTTTAAATACGGTTTCGCCACATGTACAGTCGGCTTTTTCCTCATCGCTCCAGATTTCAATCATGCTACCGCATTTTGGGCACTTTCTTTCAAGTGGTTCGGGTACCATGGTCTTCATGCTACCTGGACATCTGACTTTTGCCATTCTAACTACCGCCTATTTCTAATAGTTGCAATAATTTAATATAATTAACAATACTAAAAAAAATATATTAAATCGTCAAGTAGTTTTTGTAGAGAACCTATTGTACATCTATAAAACGGTGCGATCCCATCTCTTTTTTTGTATACTTTAAATATTTAAAAAGGATTGACAACTAAAGAAATATGTGCGAAAAAAGGATCGGTAATTCCAATAGCTTAGTATTGTTAAATTATGGTTTTTATACACTTAAAGGTTGTTTCATGAGTATTATTAAAAGCGCATTAGGGAGGGATGAAATAAGAGAGATTGACCGGAAAGCAATAGAAGAGTATGAAATTCCCGGAATTATATTAATGGAAAATGCAGGTAGAAATGTCGCAGAAGAGGTTTTGAAGATGCTGCCAGGGACAGATAAGGCTAGAGTGGCAATTTTTTGTGGAAAAGGGAATAATGGTGGCGACGGCTTTGTTATTGCCCGCCACCTTTATAATAAAGGAGTGGACGTTTCTGTGTACTTAACAACTGAGATATCAAGTGTTCTTTCTGACGGTGATGCATCGACAAACCTGAAAATTTTGCTGAATATGAATCTTGAAATAAAAGAATTACAAGAAGAGCATATTGGGAAAATTGGAAAAGCACTTCGTGGTTATAATGTAATTGTTGACGCAATCTTCGGGACGGGTTTAAGGGGCGAGGTAAAAGAACCGATAAGGACACTATTAGCAAAAATTAATGAAGCCGATATACCTGTCGTATCTGTTGACATACCTTCCGGGTTGAGTTGTGATGATGGTGTTGTACTTGGAACTGCAGTTAAAGCAACTAAAACAATCACATTCGTTGCCGCGAAAACGGGCTTTTTTAAGGGATGCGGCAAAGAATATACCGGAGAATTGATAGTGTCAGATATAAGTGTGCCTAAGGAATTGATCGAAGAGTATTACAAAAAGCCATGATCTGATTGCGTTTGAAAAATTTCAGGTTTAAGCATTCCCTCTTAGATTTACATTCAGAGAGTTTTTCCCCCTGCAATTGCCGGAACTATTGAAATTTGATCTCCATCATTGACCTGGGTTTCCTGATTGTCTTTAAATCTTATATCTTCATCATTAAGGTAGAAATTAATAAATCTTCTGATTTGTCCGTTTTCGTCGCAGAGACGTTCCTTAAACCCTTTGTGATTAGTTTCAAGATTATCAATCACTTCTTTAATAGAATTACCTTCTACAATAACCTCTTCTGATCCGTTTGTTAATGACCTTAATGGTGTTGGAATCCTTACTTTAACCGGCATGATGAATCCTCTTTCTTTTTAATAATATAGGTTATTTTTGGAATATTATTCTTTTTTTCCTACTGAGCGAAGCGCTGCATTTTATGCAATCTTATGTATTTTGTCAAAAAGTTTAAGCAGTACAAACTTCCCTTTTTTTCATAAAAGCGTTAAAACTCTCTATGTTTGCATTAATAACGCACGGTTTTTCTACTTTGCCTATTACTGCTTCTAGTGTTTTCAGGCCGTTTCCGGTGATACAGATTACGATAGACTCATCTCGCGGTAGCTTACCCTGCTCTATAAGTTTTTTTGTTACAGCCACCGTTACGCCTCCTGCAGTCTCTGTAAAAATGCCCTCTGTTGATGCCAGGAGCTTTATTCCCTCAACCAGCTCATCGTCAGAAACATCTTCAGCACATCCGCCGCTATCATTAATAGCCTGCACTGAATAAAATCCGTCTGCCGGATTTCCAATTGCAATGGAATGCGCTATCGTATTTGGTATAACAGGAGCGATAACATCACTGCCTCTCTTTACGGCAGTAGAAATTGGTGAAGAACCGGAGGCCTGAGCGCCATAGAGTGCGGTATTAGATTTTTCAATCAATCCCAATTCTGTCATTTCCTTTATCGCTTTGCCTATCTTAATGATCAGAGAGCCGCCAGCCATTGGCACAACTACGTGTTTGGGGGCTTTCCATCCAAGCTGCTCTACAATTTCGTAGCCGTATGTCTTTGAGCCTTCAGCATAATATGGTCGGATGTTGATGTTTGCAAAGGCCCAACCGTATTTATCTGCAATCTCTGAACACATCCTGTTAACTCCATCATAATTACCGTCGATGCTAATTACGTTTGTTCCATAAATTGAGGTGCCTATAACCTTTCCCTGTTCTAAATTTGAGGGCATAAAGATATAGCTTTCAAGGTTACCCTGAACTGCCTGCGCGGCAACAGAGTTTCCCAGGTTGCCGGTTGTGGCACAGGCAACTGTTTTAAAGCCGAGTTCCTTTGCCTTGGAAAGGGCAGCGGAAACGACTCTATCTTTAAAAGAATATGTGGGAAAATTTACTGCATCATTTTTTACATATAGTTCCGCTACGCCAAGTTTTCTGGCTAAATTATCAGCCTTTATCAATGGAGTATACCCGACTTGAGTTCCTACAGTCGGTTCGCCATCAAGGGGTAAAAGCTCCTTGTACCTCCACATGTTTTTTCCTCGTGATTCAATCAGTTCTCTGCTTATTACTTTTTTAATTTCTTCGTATTCGTAATCTACTTCCAACGGACCAAAACAGAAACTGCAAACATGAAGAGCCTCTTTAGGGTAACCTTTCCCGCATTCTCTGCATTTAAGACCTTTAACAAAACTCATATTCATCTCCATACATTAAATAAAAAAAGCCTCTTCTTAATCACAAGATAAGAAGGGGCTCCGCGACATTCTTATCTTATCTTCCCCTAGCAGGTAGGAGTTAGCACCGATATCCCGGCATTTCGCCAAGATCGGTTGCTGTGGTTTCCCAGGGCCATTCCCTCCACCACTCTTGATAAGTTACGATTTTCGAGCTGCTATTCTAGTTAAAATTTAGTTTAAAGTCAATAAATATTATGTAATAAGGGACTATTGTCGACTCTTAATGGCCTGAGGAAATATGCCTTACAACCATTCCCGTCATAAGTTTAGGGTAGAAATATGTTGCCTTGGGAGGCATCTTATGCCTTTTGGTTGCTATGTCTTTTATCTGACCTATTTTTGTCGGGTTTAGAAAAAAGGCGATCTGGTACTCTCCTGCGTTTACACTTGTAACCGAATCATCTACGTCTTGAATGTATTTGACGCTTTCAGATTTTGAAATATTTTTTGCCTGAATGCCCAGTACTCTGTCAAATATGACTCCATGTAAGATCCCGGTATCAATAGACTTCCATTCCGTATATTCACCTGTTAAAATCGGATCGAGAAGTTTTTCATCACGCAGTGTTAGAATATAGAATTTCTTGTCGCTCTCACCTATGTACATGGCAATTTTATGTTTATGAGCATCTTCACTGAGTTTTTGTGTTAACGTTTCTGTCTTGCAATCACTTCCCAGCTCACTGATATCAAAGATCTCACTCAATGAACTCTTTATCTTTTCAGGATCAAGGTCTTTTATATTCCTGGCCAGTCTGTGTGTTGGCAAGATCTGAAGCCCCGGGTCTTCCATAGAGACGCACATCATCATGATATAGTCGGCCGGAGAATCTTCGTTACTGTTCTGCCCTTTTTCCCTGTCTTTTATAAAGTCTCTGTAGAACAGCGCAGTTTCATAGCGATGATGTCCGTCTGCTATAAACAGTGCCCTGTCCTTCATTTGTACAATTAACTTTTCAATAACTGCTTTGTCTTTTATGGCCCAGAGCGAATTTTTGACACCATAAATGTCTGTAAAATCGATATCCGGGTCTCCTTCGGACAGTTTATGTAGAAAGTTTGATATTTTAGCATCTTCGTCTTCGAAGAATGTAAATACCTGGCTCAAGTTTGCGTTACAGGCTTTCGTCAAATTCATCCGGTCTTCTTTTGGCTTTGCAAGTGTATGTTCGTGTGGATAAATTTCTCCCGTTTGAAAATCTTCCAGCTTTACTAAAGAAATGAACCCTCTTCGTGTGTATTTCTTACCGGACAATGTAAACTCTTGTGCATAAATATATATAGCAGGCTCGGTTTCTTCTTTCAGGATTTCTTCTTTTCTCCATGTATCGAAGAATTCTGCGGACCTTGTATATTTATTGTTGGATTGATCATCTCCGGGAAGCTCTTTACTCAGGATCAATCGTATTATGTTGTCTGGGTGGAGTTGATAATAGTCATCTCTCTCCTTTTCAGAGATAACATCATAAGGTGGAGTAATTACTTTCGAAATATCTTTTATTTTTTCAGGATTATATCTTAATCCTTTGAACGGTAATATAGTTGCCATTTTTAGTCCAAAAAAGTGTTAACGATTTATAGTCGAAACGAATTCTAACATATAGATCTTTCTTTGAGAATGGCAAAAATAATAATGCCTATTTCGACTGTGCCTGTATTGCGGTTATGGCTATCGTGTAAACGATGTCTTCCACAAGGCACCCTCTGCTGAGATCGTTTACGGGCATCTTTAAACCTTGTATTATCGGTCCTATTGCGACCGCGCCGGAAGACCTCTGTACCGCTTTATAAGTATTGTTGCCGGTATTAAGATCAGGAAAGATAAAGACGGTCGCTTTGCCCGCAACCTTGCTGTCCGGAAGTTTGATCCGTGCGACAATCGGATCAATGGCGGCATCGTATTGTATCGGTCCCTCAATGAGCAGATCCGGCCTCTTGCTCCTGGCAATCTCAGTGGCTTCTCTTACCTTGACTACTTCCGGTCCCTTTCCTGATTTGCCGGTTGAATATGAAAGCATGGCAATATACGGATCTATACCAAACTTTACCGCGGTATCCGCACTTGTGATAGCAATCTCAGAGAGCTGTTCCGTAGTTGGAATCGGGATTATTGCGCAGTCTCCATATACCAGTACCCTGTCTTTCAGGCACATGAAGAAAATACTTGAAGCGCTTGCTATTCCGGGCTTTGTCTTGATTATTTCAAACGCGGGCCTGATTGTGTGCTGTGTTGTGTGAATGGCTCCGGATACCAGGCCATCTGCTTCTCTTTTGTATACCATCATGGTTCCAAAATAGATTGCATCCTGCATTCGGTCCCGTGCAACATCCATTTCGTAAAGTTTGTGTTTTCTCAGCTCATAATAGGTGTTAACATAATCCTCAAGTTTTTCTGATTTCACAGGGTTTATGATCTCGATCTTACTGCCAAGTTTTATTCCCA
>JANLHC010000092.1 GCA_024654465.1 Candidatus Scalindua sp. | reverse complement strand
TTAAACAACAATAATTATTATTTACTTTAATATTGTTAATCTATTTGAAATAAAATGACCGTAGATTTACTAATTCTGTCGCTAACTAAAATCAGCTATTTTATCTAGAATAGCTCCCTTCACTTTATCATATTCAGGAGGAAGTTCAACAGGTGCATTTGCATACTTTGATTCGACTTCTTCCAGTTGATTTTCATGATATTTAACTTTGAAATCTGTAAATTTCAAACCATGTGCAGTTGAAATAACCACGATTCTTTCGTCCTTTTTAATTTCATTTCTTTTTAAAAGTTTAAATAGTACCGCTAATGCAACCCCAGTATGAGGACAACTAAAAAGGCCTGTTCTATCAGCTAAAGCCGCAGCGTTAGCGAGTTCATCTTCTGTCGCCTGCTCTACAACACCATTAAACAACTTCAGCATCTTGATTGCCTTGTTAATGCTGACAGGATTTCCTATCTGAATCGCACTCGCCAGTGTCCTTTGAGCCTGAATCGGCTTGAATTCTTTAAAGCCACTTAAATAACTTTGGTATAACGGGTTTGCCTTCTCAGCCTGAACACATACGATTCTTGGGAGTTTATTAACCATGCCAAGTTCTTTCATCAGGAGAAAACCCTTCCCCAGAGCAGTAACATTTCCTAAATTACCACCCGGAATTATAATTACATCTGGTACTTCCCAATCAAGCTGCTGTACCATTTCAATGCTCATGGTCTTCTGACCTTCAATCCTCAAGGAATTCATTGAATTTGCAAGATAAATGTTATTCTCCTTGCAAATTTTTTGAACTATTTCCATACATCCGTCAAAATCAGTATCAAGTGAAAGTGTTAATGCTCCATTGGCAATTGGTTGAATTAATTGAGCGGTGGAGACTTTATTTTTTGGTAAAAACACAATTGCAGGAATTCCTGCAGCAGCACAGTATGCAGAGAGAGCGGCAGAGGTATCACCCGTTGAAGCACATGCGACACCCATTATATCCTTCCCCTCTGAGATCATCTGCTTAACCATAGAAACTAACACAGTCATGCCGAGATCTTTAAACGAACCGGTATGAGCATTACCACACTGTTTGATCCATAGATCTTCTGCACCAATAATATTACCAAGGCGTTCGGCCCAGAATAAATTACTTCCACCCTCATAGAGAGAGACTACGTTATCATTGTCCACATTTGGGCAAACCATTTCTTTCTTTCCCCAAACGGAGCTCCCGAAAGGCCACTTAGTCCTTCTATAGCGATCGTCGAGAAGCCTCATCCACGATCCGGGACTACGTCGTTTCAATTTTGCAATATCGTGCTGTACCTCCAACAGGTCACCACACTTTTTGCAATTGTATATTATCTCATTTAATTCATAACGCTCATCACAACCGGCAGAACATTGAAACCATGCTTTATAACTCATATTTCCCCTTTTCCATTGCTTATACTGCTAATTGTGAAGTAACGCCGATTTAGTTAAATAGATAAATCAAATAAACTAACTCGTTTCCATCTGTATTGTTTCATTTAACGGAAATTCTCTGAAGAACCTGAGTAATTATAAAATCGCTAAATATTTATTACAAGTAAAATATAACATTCGATAACTTCATTCATCTTGACAACTTAAAGTCTACTCAGTATCCTGATAAAGATGAAAAACGTATGTATTTTCGAAGATGACTCATATAAAAATTTCCTACCATTGGCTTATAACAGGCCTGTTTATGAACTACGTTGCGGCATTTACAGTTTTCTTGAAAGAATTGTCCTCCAGTATCCTGATACAGAGATTAATCTTTTTTGCAGAGATTATCTTAAAAGCCTTGTCGCCGAAAGCTACCCTTACAGTGTAAATAAAATTAATAATATCGACAAAGACTGTTTATTTATAAACGGCAGGCACTTATTGTCTACGCATATTGCTATCGACGGAAAAGAAGAGATTGGAATTAATGATAATACAATTGTGTATGCGAGGTTAAACAAAAAAAACTGTCTTTCAATAACTCCTGAAAAATTTCTAGATAAAGATTTCATTTATGAATTAAAAAAGAGAATTAACGTTAAAATGGTTGATACCAGCTTGTTACAATATCCATGGGATTTGATTCATACCAACAAGGAACAGATTACATCTGACTTTATGTCATACATTAAAGACGGATACGTAAGAGAAAACGATTATAAGGGAGTACACTTTATCATGGGCTCTCAAATATACATAGGTAAGAACACAATAATTAAACCAGGATGTGTTCTTGACGCAGAAAATGGTCCAATTTACATAGGTAATAACGTTAAAATATCTCCAAACTCTGTAATCGAAGGCCCGGCGTTCATTGACGATAACGTTGTAATCCAAGCTCTTTCGCGAATTCATGCCGGTTCAAATATAGGAAAGGTCTGTAAGATTGGTGGAGAAATTTCCAATACGATAATTCAAGACTATACTAACAAGCAGCATGACGGATTTCTTGGCGATTCTTATATTGGTGCATGGGTGAACCTGGGAGCGGGTACCGTAAACAGTAATCTCACAAATTTATATGGAACAATTAAAGTACAATTGTTTGATAAAATAATAGATACCGGTCAAACATTTCTTGGAATGATAATGGGAGATCATACAAAAACTGCAATAAATACAAAATTAACAACCGGTAGTATTATAGGATTTGCTTGTAATATACTCCTTACGAGTACGCCACCCAAATTCACACCTTCATTCTCATGGTACTCTGATAATATTACAAGGGCCTACGACATTAGAAGAGAACTGTTGGTAGCAAAACGAATGATGGCCAGGCGTAATAAAAAAATGACTCGTAACGGAGAAAAAGTATTCAGGACCATTTTCACTTTAACAGAAGCAGAAAGAAAGATACACGACAACTAACAAAAGACTTCCGAAAGAAGTGAAGTGAAAAATGGTTATTCCACTGTAACGCTTTTAGCAAGGTTACGAGGTTTGTCAACATCGCACCCCCTCATCACAGCCATATGATATGCTAGTAGCTGGAGTGGTATTACAGACAGAATTGGTACTAAAGCATCTATTGTCTCCGGTATATATAAAACATGGTCTACCAGCTTTGCGATTTCATTGTTTTGTTCACTCGCTATAGCTATTACCTTGCCGCCTCGAGCTCGGACTTCTTCAATACTACTTAGTATTTTAGAATACACTTTGTCCGTAGTCGCAACAACAACTACAGGCATGTTTTTATCAATGAGAGCTATTGGGCCATGTTTCATTTCTGCGGCGGGATATCCTTCAGCGTGTATATAGGATATCTCCTTCAGCTTAAGTGCACCCTCCAGAGCCACAGGGTAGTTATAACCTCTGCCCAAATACAAGCAATTATTTCTATCCTTATAAAGTTCCGCGATTTCGATAATTTTGTCTTTGTTCTCTAGAATTGTCTGAACTTGTTCTGGTATCTCTTTTAATTTATTTGCAAGTTCATTATTTAACACATTTTCTTTTCCTCTAATTTTGGCCAGAAAAAGGGTTAGTAAGGATAATACAGCAATTTGAGATGTAAAAGCCTTCGTGGAGGCAACACCAATTTCAGGGCCCGCGTGAAGAAAAATACCACAGTCAGCCTCTCTTGCGATACTGCTACCCACGACATTACAGATCGAAAGAATAATAGCACCCTTCTTTTTGGCCTCATGGATTGCAGCAAGCGTATCTGCCGTTTCACCAGATTGACTTATTGCTATTACCAGAGTGTCCGCTTCAATAATTGGGTTTCTATACCTGAACTCTGAAGCATATTCGACCTCAACCGGTATTCCCAAATGCTCTTCAATCATATACTCCCCTATGAGCCCGGCATTCCAGGATGTACCACAAGCCACAATTATGATACGTCTGGTTTTACGAAGATCATTTTCCTTGTCAATTAAGCCGCCAAGGTGTACATGATTACCATCCTTTTCAAATCGACCCAACATCGCATCACGTAAAGACTGAGGTTGTTCGTATATTTCTTTAAGCATAAAGTGCTCGTATCCGCCTTTTTCTATCTTATCAAGGTTCCATTGCACCTCATCAACCCTTTTGGTTATCTGGACATTATTTATATCAGTCGTCTTCATATTATCCCTTGTTAAAACCACAATCTCATTATCATCCAGATAAACAACTTCTTTGGTATATTCCAAAATCGCAGCGACATCTGAAGTAACATAATATTCTTTCTCTCCTATACCAACTATCAGAGGGCTTCCACGCCTGGCGGCAATCAACTTGCCTGGGTCGTCCAAACTGATTATAGCTAATCCATAGGCACCCTCAACATCCTTTAGCGCCAACCTGACGGCATCTTCCAGCGTACCTTCAAAGTAACTTTCAATAAGGTGGGCAATAACTTCAGAGTCTGTTTCACTTTTAAAAGAATGCCCTTCTTTTTTCAGTTTTGCTTTCAGATAGTTATAATTTTCAATAATACCGTTATGAACAATCGCAATATTCCCTGTACAATCGAAATGGGGATGTGCGTTCTCAATCGTTGGCGCTCCGTGAGTAGCCCATCGAGTATGAATGATCCCCAAGGTGCCTTCTCTGAATTTGCCGTCTATCTTCTTCTCCAATTCACTAATGAAACCTACAGATTTTTCAGAGAATATTTTATTGCCTTCAATAATAGATATCCCCGAAGAATCGTACCCTCGGTATTCAAGTCTCCTGATTCCATTAATTAGTATTGGAGCAGCTTTGTTATTTCCAATATAACCTACAATTCCACACATATATAATTCCTCATAATTTATAGGACGCTGATTTACACAGATAAAATTTCTATAATTTTTTCAGTTAATACCTTATATTTGAAATCCTGATTGTCTGCGTTCATCTGTGCCCAAGAGAAAGATCTTCTCTGCTATTCAAGTAAAAGTAATCCAAAATATTTAACATATTCAGTTTTGTGCTCGAGAAATTTGATCTCAAACCCATTATTACGAACGGTCTTGAAGACATCAATTCCACATGCCTCCATTGACGGTCTTGCATTTTCAGGCATGGGGCAAGTACCTTCCACATCGCATTCTGCACAAAGTGGACACGGACCGGCATTTAGAGAAAAAGCCTTATAAAATCCGGACAGATTGGCTTTATGCTCTAGTTGAAGAAGCATCCCTTCAAATTGTTTTGCAGGCGGCTGGCCTTCTATCAGGATGGCACTCTCATAGCAACTCATCAATTCACGAGTCTCTTTATACGTTGGTGTATATGGGGGGCAGGTTTTATATTTCCCAAATTTTGAACACCCAAATCGACACTTCAATTGGACCCATGGTTCTACTACAATACCTTTCGTAGAAATTAATTTTGTAATCGTTGCTCCTAATTTGATAGCTTCGTCACACAACAATGTAATTTTATCTTTATCTATACAATCAACAACTTCAGATC
>JANLHC010000089.1 GCA_024654465.1 Candidatus Scalindua sp. | reverse complement strand
CAAAGATTGAGTTTTTTACTTCAGAAAGCGTGACGGAAGGCCACCCTGATAAAATTTGTGATCAGATAAGCGATGCAATACTGGACGCGTTATTGAAGCAGGACAAAAATGCAAGGTGTGCCGCAGAGTGTTTGGCGACAACCGGGCTCATAATAGTGGCAGGAGAAATTTCAACAACAGGTTATGTAGAAATCCAGAATGTTGTGAGGAATACCCTCAAAGAGATTGGATACACTAATCCTGAATTCGGGATTGATTGTGATGATGCCGGTGTTCTGGTAAGTATTCACGGCCAGAGCCCGGATATTGCGCAGGGAGTTGATGAAGGAAACGGGAGGGAACAAGGCGCCGGTGATCAGGGATTGATGTACGGATTTGCAACCAATGAAACTGATGAACTGATGCCGTTGCCGATAACAATAGCGCATAAGCTGGCAATGCGTCTTGCATATGTCAGAAAAGAGGGGATTCTAAAAGATCTCGGTCCTGATGGAAAGAGTCAGGTTTCCGTGGAGTACCATGACGGGAAGCCTGTAAGGATAAGTACTGTCGTTATAGCACAGCAGCATATTGACGGGACTTCGGAAGAAGAGTTAAGGAAGGGTATTATCGAGCATGTAATCAGACCTGTCTGTGGTGATTTTCTGGATGATAAGACAAAGATCTGCATAAATGCGACGGGAAAGTTTGTGATAGGCGGCCCCGAAGGTGATACCGGTTTAACCGGCAGGAAAATAATTGTAGACACCTACGGAGGCCTGGGCAGGCATGGTGGAGGGGCTTTTTCCGGAAAAGATCCGAGCAAGGTTGACAGGTCCGGTGCGTACGCTGCCAGATGGATAGCGAAAAATATAGTTGCGGCAGGACTGGCTGATAAGTGTGAAGTGCAGGTAAGCTATGCAATTGGAGTCCCTGAACCGACATCCATCAATGTTGATACTTCAGGCACAAACAAGATACCTGAAGAAAAGATTGTGGCGCTTGTCAAAAAGCATTTCAACCTTAATCCCCGGGAAATTATCAAGAGACTTGACCTGTTGAGGCCTATCTACAAAAAGACTGCGGCCTACGGGCACTTCGGGAGAAACGATCCTGATTTCACATGGGAAAAGACCGATATGGCAGATACTCTCAGGAAAGAAGCCGGACTGTAGAAAAAAAATAAAAATACCGTAACTATTCAGCGTGACTATTTTATCACCGCAAAGATCGCAAAGAAAAACATAAAAAAGTGGAGCAGAAGAATATTTGTCAGAAAAATATGCAGTTCTCATAATCGTTACATCGGTATTTCTTTTAAATATCAACTTTGCGTCCTTTGCGTCTTTGCGGTGAATAGATACAAAATGCCTGAAATATGGAGTGCATCATTTCCGCCCAACACTCTGGCGCCCGCCCGTGCCGGTACGGACGGGGACAGGCGGTCACTGCACTCCAAAAAAACAAATCTTTCATTTTCTATATCATAGTAGCCGCCCGCCCAGGTGGGCGTTTATTATCATTCGATGAGTGTATGTGAATTTCTTGTAAGTTACGCAACCTTAAGGATGCGACTACACAAATAGATCACTTAAGGCACTTTTAACTTTTTTCCGACTTTCTGACCCCTTTAAGGGCAAAGGCCTTTACATCATCTGCATTGAGGCCTTCATCCTCCACGAAGAATTCATCCTGAAACATCCACCAATTCTGGCTGGTATCCTCTTCTTCCATAACTTTTACCGGGTCATTACACTGCAGTTCTAATAATTTGCTATATTTAGATTTGGAGAGCGAACTTTTGTTGAATTTTTTTTCGGTAGTGAATTGATATTTTAAGGAAACAATACCGACCTCAAGAAACTCCGCTTTTTTATCTCTTTTTAACATATGGGTAAACTCCGAGTTTTCTAATAGATTAACTAATTAAGATAATATCAGAACGATATGAATGATCAAAAACATACCATTTTCATCCCGGGATTTCCAGTTGTAAATATGGTGTGAGTTCATCGGGGAGAAAAAACAGAAGCAGGAAATAGAAACAATCGCTGTCATTGGTTTCTTTTTCTAATAAAGACATTTATTTTTTATTAAACCATTTAAAAATAGTATCGGCTATTTCAAATGCCTTTTTTGCATCCTCTTCTCCAGGGTCTCCCGCCGGGAGCAGTCCAGTATCGGAAGGATATCTTGACCTGTAGACACTGTTCAGGAAAACGC
Source organism: Candidatus Scalindua sp. (assembly GCA_024654465.1). GTDB lineage: Bacteria > Planctomycetota > Brocadiia > Brocadiales > Scalinduaceae > Scalindua. Next base: position 498 of record JANLHC010000089.1, on the reverse strand, counting down.
AGTCTTCATTAGAAAGCGATGTTTCATAATTAAATTTTTTGACGGCATTGTTTAAATCTAGAAGATTATGAGTAAAAGGAATTTCAACTTCATGCTCAACCAGAATAGCCTTTAATATCTTTTCAACCGCCTGCTGTGAGTGGTAACAAACCATTCTGAATAACGACTTTTCCAAAAGATATCTTGCTGATTGATATTCCTCAACGGCAATACTTATCCATCCTTCAGCTTCCTTTTTCATACACAACTTTACCTTTTTTTATGATATTAACTAAGAAAGAATATTTTTCTGATAAAAGAATTTCGTACTCATCAGGCGTGTAAATGAAAAAATCTATTCCCACCTTTGGCTCAACAAGTCTGGTGAGTTCAACAGGCCTTTCAATGGGTCTCAAAGACGTCTCCTTTATTATTAACATATCAATATCGCTCCATTCATGTATCTCACCTTCCGCAAAGGATCCAAAGAGTATCACCTTTTCCGGTTTATATTTTCTG
>JANLHC010000088.1 GCA_024654465.1 Candidatus Scalindua sp. | reverse complement strand
CCATAATATTGATTTAGTTAGATATGAGTACATAGCATATATTGACTTACTCGATATTGATAATGTTAAGGAAATACTGATTACACGGGATGATTTTGTCGATATGATGTCAAATAGTGATCGTATTAAGTGGACTCCGGTAAAAAATATGAATATTGATATTATTGATTCTGTTGAAGACACTGGAGGCAGCAGTGATGCTTCTTCCAAAAAGACTAAGAATAGAATCTGTGGGCTTTTTGACGCCGAGCCATTGGATTGGAAATACGCTCGTATTCTGGTTGATAATAAAGCAAGTGCAAAATGCAACTTTGCGATAGCGAAGATGCCACGAAGTCCGATCATGCCAATTATTTTTGAGGTAAATGAATAGCAAAAAGTCAAGAGAATAATTTATTATTATCGCTGGGAATTTTAAAAAAAGCTGGCAATTCAGTTGAAACTATTTATAATCTTCGATTATCTAATTATTGCATTAGATGTTTATATATTTAGATGATGACAAATTACGTCGAGATAAGGGCAAACCGTGAGTGATCGCGAGACGCAAAGTGAAGGGTCTTGATACAGTCGTTATAACAAAGACAGCCTTACTGCCAAAGGATATTTTAATTAATATCTTAGGTCGTAAGGCTTTTTTTATTGACCTATTGATAAGAAATCTATCTTTTGCGTAATTGCTTATTGTTATTTAATGAGTTCTATTGCCGGAGATCAAAAGGTAGAGAGAAAACATAACCAGGGAAAGGGTAATGTTGTGCGTTATTGTAATTTGCCGCTTTTAGTGTTTTAATAATAAGACAAGGAGGCTTGTTGTTAAATTCTCTGGGCAAGCGATTTCAAGAAGAGGTTTTTCAAATGAAGATTAGTAAAAAAGTGGAAGTGGGACTGTTATGTACCTGGAAGAGTGTTACAGTATTTTTTGTAGGAATGTTAATATTTATATCTAGTATGTTATTTATTAGCAATGTGAGCTCAGAAGAGGTATTTAATGCAACCGCATACTGCTCATGTGAGAAATGTTGCGATAAGGACCCTTCTGATGAATGGTATGGGATTACGGCGACAGGTAAAAGGGCACGATGGGGAACTGTAGCAGTAGATAGGAGAGTTATAAAGCTGGGTAGTACATTAAAAATAAAGAGGTATCCTGATACTATATTCAGGGCTGAAGATGTTGGTGGTGCCATAAAGGGCAATCATATAGACGTATGGTTTCCCAGTCACAGGGAAGCATTAAAGTTTGGAGTTCAGAAGATTGTGGTCCAACGTGAACGAAACGGATGATGTATAAAGTTTTTCTTGTTTGATTTTTCTGGAAATTTTTATTTTCTGCCAGGAACTAATTGTACTGGTTTTTTGCTTGAATTAAGAATCCTTAAATACTTACCTGCCCGCCGGTTTGTTAGGCGGGAATTTCTAAATTACAAAGATAATTAATACATATGAACGCTGCTATTTTAGCTATTTTCTCTCTATCCTGCTTCTTTGTCAGTTACCTTTTTTATTCAAAGTTTCTTGCGAAAAAGATCTTCAAGCTGGATTCTGATATCGTAACCCCTGCCCATGAATTTAAAGACGGTATAGATTATGTCCCTACAAACAAGTATGTACTTTTTGGACATCATTTTACATCAATTGCCGGTGCGGCGCCAATTGTTGGCCCTGCAATCGCAGTAATATGGGGATGGCTGCCTGCCCTCTTATGGGTGGTCTTTGGTACAATTTTCTTAGGCGCTGTTCACGACTTTGGATGTCTCGTTATATCAGCAAAAAATAAAGGGCATTCTATCGGTGATTTGACTGGAAAGGTTATTGGTAAGAGAGCCCGCGCACTGTTCCTTACTATTATTTTTTTTCTCACATGGATTGTAATTGCGGTATTTGCATATATTATCGCTACACTGTTTACGCAATTTCCCACTACAGTATTACCCGTTAACATTCAGATAATAATTGCAGTTACTATAGGCATCATAATTTACAAATCAAGGTTTGGAATTCTTATCCCATCTATAGTAGCGTTGGTTGTCCTCTATGTTTTTATATATCTTGGTATGTATGTTCCAATAAGTCTACCGGCATTTGTTGGCAGTCAGGTAGAATCCTGGGTAGTTTTACTTTTTGTATACGCCTTCATTGCGTCAGTCCTCCCCGTTTGGTTGCTGCTCCAGCCAAGAGATTTTATCAATTCGCAACAGCTTTTAGTAGGATTGGGTATTATGTATCTGGGGCTATTTATCGTGCATCCTCCGATGGTAGCACCTGCCATTAATCTTGAAGTTGAGGGAGGCCTGCCGTGGTTTCCGTTTTTGTTTATTACTATAGCATGTGGTGCAATATCGGGTTTTCATGGTTTAGTCGGTTCCGGAACGACCTCTAAGCAGCTTAATAGTCTTAAAGATGCCAGGATGATTGGTTTTGGATCGATGCTGGGAGAGGGTTCACTGGGATTGATGTCTGTAATTGCCTCAACTGCCGGATTCGCTACGCTTGCCGCTTGGGAAAGCCACTATTCAAGCTGGAGTGCCGCCGGGAGTATGGATGCGAAGATGGGGGCCTTTGTTAATGGTGGCGCCTATTTTCTTAAAGAAGGGCTTATGCTCCCGGATGGTTTTGGTGCTACCCTGATTGCTGTTATTGTAATAAGCTTTGCCGCTACTACTCTTGACACCTCAACCAGGATTCAGAGGTACATAACAAGTGAGCTGGGAGAAATATATAATATTAAAATTTTGGCAAACAGGTACGTAGCTGCGGCAATTGCCGCTTTTACCCCACTTATCCTCATCTTTGGGGGGGAGGGGCTTAGCTGGAAGCGATTATGGCCAATCTTCGGTGCGACAAATCAGATGCTTGCCGGGCTATCACTACTGGTATTGACCGTCTATCTTTATAGAAAAGGCAGAAATATTCTATTTACTCTAATACCGCTTATCTTCCTTATTATTATGACATCAACTGCAATGATACTGAGCTTGAAAGATTACATAAAATCAGGGAACTGGGTATTAAGTGTTTTGTCAATGCTCCTTCTTGCATTCTCCGCCTGGATTATACTCGAAGCAATCACTGTTGTAAGGAATTTAAAGAAGGAAGATAAGTCAAAGACGAACACGAGTGGTAAATTAAAACCTGGCATATTCTATAAACGTTAGAAAAGGAGCATAATATTGAAAAACATAAGACCAAAAAAACGGTATTGCATTTTATTGTCAATAATGCTGTTTGCATGTTACACCGGATGCACGATGATTTCCCCGTACAGCGAGACTGCTTATAAACAAGCAACGTCTTCAAAAGTCGAAGCTCTTACGCTTATGGATAAAGCCACAGAGCCATATAACACGCATAAAGTAGAAATAGAGGCGTTTCAGAGGAAGATTTATGAAGCATATGAATATGCCAAGGGTAGACCTAAAAACGAACTATCTGCGCGTCAATGGGAAATCATGAGAGATCCGGACAGATACCTGATAGGAGGATTTATCAGTAGATGGGAAAAAGAAGATAAACTTGGAAAGGCATTTATCGAAGAGGCAAAGCAAGGTTTGATTACGCAGGCGTTTGACGAGATTATAGGTTTGGAGTCCGGGAAGATTAAAAAAAATAATGCAAAAATTGTAGGAGGAGAATAATTATGTTTGATTTTAATAGCTTCATAAGTTCAATTGAAGATAGCATTAAGAGTCTGGCAAAAGAGACCCTTGGAGATTATAAAGATGTTGCAGTAAGTGATGGTAAAGAGTTTTTAGAAACAACAAGAGTAGATTTAAAGAGATGGACCGAGCAATTAGCCGGAGGAGAATTATCAAAGGATGATTTCAAGTTTCTAGTAGCAGGCAAAAAGGACCTGGCGGAATTACATGGATTAACACAAGCTGGTCTTGCTCTGGTGAAAATTGAGAGTTTCAGGAATGGCGTTATAGATATTGTTGTAAATGCTGCATTCAGCGCGATACCATAGCATTGGAAATAGATGTCACGATGTTTTAGTATTTTTATGTAATATCGGTCTTGATATTAGCCTTCAGATAAAGGCGTCTGTCCGGCATATTTTATAAGGAGATAATAAATGTCTATTCGCTATTTTGCTACTAATAGAGATTGTGATAACTTAGGGCAGGATTTTAATCGTGATGAACGTATCAATTTACAGAAGGGTGGCTACCATTTTGTTGATATGGAAGCTTACATGTCATATTACTTGTCTGAAGTGGACGCGAAGACAATGCCTCAGGGTGTGATTGTCAACGATTCTCAAGGAGAAGTTTTCGACAATTTTCTGAATAATAGTAAGATTGGTAGTGTCGTAATCTGTGTTCATGGATTCTGTGTGAATTTTCATGATGCTCAGACATGGTATGGTATTCTAACCGATGGGCTCAGACATGCTAATAATCTACATGATCGTGTGATAACTGATCCTAAATCCCAACAAGATGCAAATCTTCTTAATGGTGATGGTATTAAAGATGGTGAACTTATTGCATTTATTGGATTTTCATGGCCATCTAACGGTAATGTATTAAGTTATTTAAGCGATCAAGGAGAAGCCAGAAGCTCTGCTCAAGTATTGGCTAATCTTATCACCAGGATTCGCCGTATGGAAAATAGTCCCAGTGTTAATCTCATTTGTCACAGTATGGGCAACTACCTTGCATGCCAGATGTTCAAACAATTGGTTAAGGAAGAATCTATGCCCCACGAACCTGATCCAATAAAGTTAAAAGCGCTGAGTATCAGGATGGGAAGAATAGAAAATGGGACAACGGTAGATAGCAAGGACAAGTATTTTGTTGATCGATATATCATGTTGGCTCCTGATGTGGAAAGAAGGCAAGTAACGAAATGTGTAGAAATCAAGAAAGAAAAAGAGACATACGTGGGACCATTTTATAGCGGATTGGAACATCTTGTTGGACAGGTACACAATTTTTATTCTCGATTTGATGGGGCATTAGCCATTTCCAATTATGAGAAAGCCCCTCGGAAAGTGCTGATAAGTGCTAAGGGAATGTTGGATAAACTAACCTTCGGTATGATAGATTTCCTAGAACGTAATCCCGGCGAAAAATGGGAGCAGCGATTGGGGGCAACCCAACAGCCCATAATCGCTCCACCAAATATGAAATCACACAATGCCGTAGAACTATCAGGGAGAGAGATTGGACATAGTGATTATGTAGACAGTAAAGAGATTGTAGAAGAAATAGCAAACATCCTGGTGTCTTCGTTGAAGTAGAACACATTAAAATATTTGCGATCTTAAAGTTCTCTGAGCTTGATTGAACTTTTTTTTGAAAGGAGATTACAGCCATGATTCAAGCACTGGATACAATGATATATCCTTTGTCGCGTTATTTATTTTGATTGTTGCAAGAAACGCTGTTTTCGATAACTGGCAATGGACACCGGCACTTATATCATTAATATCACTCAGTTTTCTGTGGGCTACTTTTGCCGTTATAATTCTGCAATATACAGCAAAAAAAATAAAAAATCGAATCCTCTTAGAACTCCAGGAACAATTATTAGAGTTTGAATTTGAAAGAGAATGGTCTAAAGTTCGTCTAATTACATATGCAATTGACGAAATCGAAAAAAATAATAAAGGGGCCTTTTGTCCTCTACATAAGAATCCTGTGCTTCCGGCATTTCTTATGCCATTTGGAGGGGTAGGATCCTCTTTGCAAATAATGGGAATTTCCGGTTGGTATAATCAAAGATTATCTTTCTTAAGAGGCACTTATCGTTAACTGTTATTGCTTTGAAATTAGTTCCCCTAACGCGGAAAATATATTCTGGACAACATCTTTTTCCGGTAGAGGGATTTTCAAGTAGGATTTTCCCGTCTTTTTGTCCCTGTCTATCAAGGTGTCTCTGTTTTTGCCTGTAGCGTTTGCAGGTTCCGCAATGGCCTTACTGAGATTGGTTAAGAATTGAGCGCCTGCTTTCAGGAGATTGCTCAACTGTTCCGATTCGTCCGACCGGCCTTCGGTATGGGATACAGATTTGTTCCCAGGTTCTTCGCTAATTTCTCTTAATTCTGCAGTTCTTTCATCTCTCTCTTCTTCTCTCTTTTCCCGCTTCTCCACAGCGGGGTCTGACTTCTCAAGCGTTTCCGTTACGGTTTCTACCGTTTTTACAAATCGACTAACCTGTGATTCACCGACCATTACTACGTCTTCTCCTTCGGCATCCAGTACTCCGGCAAAAAGAGATTTCTTAAATTTTAAGAGTTCCAGTATTCTTGACTCAATAGACGCAGAAGAGACGAAGTTGATGACACGAACAGCTCTTTTCTGACCCAGCCTGTGCACACGCCCGATTCTCTGTTCCAGGATCGCAGGGTTCCATGGGATGTCCATGTTGATTACGACGGAACCACTCTGTAGATTTAGCCCCACCCCTCCGGCGTCTGTAGACAGAAAAACCATGCATTCAGGATCCTCCTTAAATTGAGATATCAGATCCTTTCTTTTCTTTGAGGGAACACTTCCGTTCAAGTGGACGAATTTAATTCCATTTCTTGTAAGAACGTGTTCTACTAATTCAGTCATTTTAAGCCATTGGCTGAAGATAACGGCTTTCTCTTTACCTTCAATAATAAGTTCCTTTACAATGACCTCTAGTTCGTCAATCTTTGGGCCATGTATAGTCTTCTTATCAACAAGATAGGTATTGTCTGCTGCCATACGCATGAAATTCAGAGCAATCAGTAGCCGCCTCTGGTCAGCCTCGCATAGGAATTTATAACGGCGCCACTTTGCCACCAATCTGACTACAATATCATAATTTTCATCATGGATAATATTCTGTTCTTTTGTCATTGGAACAAAGAAGTTTTTATCAATCCGTTCGGGAAGCTGTTCTAACACTTCATCTTTTTTTCTTCTTATCAGCACACTTCCCAGTGAATTCCTGATGGATTTAAGGTCCTTATATCCAACCACTTTTCCGCCTTCATCTACAATCCTGTGCATCTGAACGAACCGGTATAATGGGCCGAGATGATGCCGGTCGATAAGTTCCATGATAGAGTGTAACTCTTCAATCTTATTTTCTATGGGTGTGCCCGTAAGTACTATGGCAAAGGTTGAATCCAACTGCTTTACGTATTTCGCCGTCCGCGTCTTCCAGTTCTTTATCCTCTGTGCCTCGTCAAGAATAATGAGGTCGGGAGACCAATTTCTTATATATTCAATATCTCTAAAGATAAGCTCATAATTAACAAGTTTGTAAAAGGATTCATCCTGGTATAGCTTCTGTCTGTTATGATTGAGCCCTTCAATCACACAGGAAGACCTTCCGCAGAACTTTTCTATCTCCTCCTTCCACTGATGTTTTAAAGACGTAGGAGAAACAATTAAAACTTTTTTAATATTGAATAGCTTTACCATTAACTCAGCCGCCGTAAGCGCCTGGATGGTTTTCCCCAATCCCATGTCATCTCCAATAAGACATCTACCGGCTTTAACCGCGAACAAAGCACCTT
>JANLHC010000083.1 GCA_024654465.1 Candidatus Scalindua sp. | reverse complement strand
GAAAATATCAAACTGATAATGGTATATCCCCTATGTAGAAAATTCCGTTCGATATTACAATATTCGCCAATATAAATTTTTAGGTTGATGCGTATGGGCTATACCCCCGCCTATATTCTTTCTGCTCTTAGGGCATACTCCTGCTGCTGATTGTAAAGGTAATGAAGAACAAAACAAATTCAACCCTGAAGGGGTGAAAGAGATCAATTATTTCCATATATATTTTTCGTCATATGCAATATCGTATTTATTTAAGGCACTTATAAGCGCTATTTGTGCTCATTGGAAAGACTATTTGACATAAAAACATTCTGTGATAAGCTTTATGTGCTATGATTATAAAACGCAATGCAAAGCATAATATTCCGGAAGAAATGGTGCTCGTCTCTGAAGGTCAGTTTTTAATGGGAAGCACAGATGACGATGTTAAAAAGATGTTAGAACTTGATAGTAATGTTGAGGCGAGCAGGTTCGACGTAGAGGTCCCACAGAGAGAAGTTTATCTGGCTGCATATCTGATTGATAAGTATCCTGTTACTAATGCAGAATATAAGAAGTTCATAGAATCAGGTGGTTATAAACAGAGAGATTACTGGTCGAAGGCAGGCTGGGATTATGTTTTGCGGATCAAACCTCTGGATGGAGATAACTTAAACAGCGCCATGGATGGTGAGGATGATTGTCCGGTAGTAAATATTTCGTGGTACGAAGCGGAAGCTTTCGCAAAATATATGGGAAAAAGACTTCCCACTGAGGCAGAGTGGGAAAAGGCTGCTCGTGGTACCGATGGCAGGGTATATCCGTGGGGAAATGAATTTGATAAGGCAAAAATAAATTGTGCCGAGTCCAAGATTGAAGGAACAACTCCTGTTACTAAATGCCCGCAGGGGCAAAGTTTTTATGGATGTTTCGATATGGCGGGAAATGTTTGGGAGTGGACAGCCGATTGGTTTGATAGTCAATACTATCGTTACTCTCCTGACAAGGATCCGCAAGGACCTGACAAGGCCGAGGATAAACCGTTTTTCGGGAGGCCGGAGGAAGTGGGTACTTCTATTTATGAATTGGAACTTGCTACGGCAGGAAGCAGTACCCTGAGTGATTGTAAAGTGTTACGTGGCGGTTCCTGGAGTGGAGGAGGTGTTATCCATATCCGTTGTGCAAATCGCGACTATGACGAACCTGACTACAGAAATGAGACTATCGGTTTCAGGTGTGCGAAATCTTTAATATAAATTTAAATTTTTTAAACAGGATTACAGGATAACTAAATTAATAGGACACGGATTTTCACAGATAAAAGCTTTTTAAACTTATTTTTTTCCTGGCTGGTTCTAAATCCTTTTAATCTGCGTTTATCTGCGTCCTAAATACTATCAGGTTATGGAAGATAAAATGATTCTTGCGGGGGATGTGGGTGGTACAAAAACACGTTTGGCATTTTGCCGGTTAGAGGATGGAAGGATAATCAGGCAGCAGACAGATACATTTGTCAGCCGCGATTATTCTTGTCTTGAGGAAGTTGTACAGAATTTTATAAATAAACATGGAGTTACTGTAGATAAGTCCTGCTTTGGAGTTCCCGGGCCGGTTGTTAATGGTGAGGCGAAGGCGACTAAATTGCCCTGGCATTTCAAAGAGGAGCAAATCAGTAAAGATTTAAATATACCAACTGTTAAACTGGTAAATGACCTTGTCGCCACTGCTGCCGCCGTGCCTCATTTAATGCCTGAAGATTTATATGTATTGCATGAGGGTGAACCACCTGGTCCCACTACAGAGGGCCAATCACAAAACCGTAACAGTGGATCTGGTAATGGAGAAGATGTCATTGGCGTGTTGGCACCCGGAACCGGCCTTGGCCTGGCATATGTATATGCAAATGCCGGTCAACGTTACATAATGGCATCTGAGGGGGGGCATGTAGACTTTGCTCCCACAAACGAAGTGGAAGTGATGTTTTTCCAATACTTGAAATCTAAATACGATCGCGTCAGTTACGATCGTGTTCTTTCCGGTCCGGGGTTGAACAGTATTTATACATTCTTAAAAGAGACCGGATTTGCTCCGGAACCCCCTGAATTAGAGAAACGGTTACGTGAAGAAGACCCTGGCAAGGTAATCACTTCCACCGGGAAAACAGGTGAGTATGAGCTTTGTGCTGAAGCCCTTAATATTTTTGCATCTATATTGGGTGCGCAGGCTGGTAACATGGTGCTTAACTTAATTGCTACAGGGGGTATCTATCTTGGCGGTGGTATTCCTGCAAGGATTTACGAAAAACTGGCGGATGGAAGTACGGTTAATTCATATTTAAAAAAAGGACGGTTATCATATCTGGTGGAAAAAACACCTCTATATGTTATCCTGGATGATCATACTGCGTTACTGGGGGCGGCATACATTGCTTACGAGTCTTAATCTAATTACATAAAACTTATATAATTTGAAAGTGGATAGGGGAACATGAAAGAAACAGAAAACCTGGATCAGTTATGCATAGATACCATACGAACATTATCAATTGATGCAGTTCAAAAGGCTAATTCGGGACATCCCGGTGCGCCCATGGGACTTGCGCCTGTCGCATTTACCCTTTGGGACAGGTTTATGCGTCATACTCCTCAGAATCCTGATTGGCCGAATCGAGATCGTTTTGTACTTTCTGCAGGACACGCATCCATGCTTTTGTACAGCATACTGCACATATTTGGATACGATATCAGTCTTGACGATATTAAGAGTTTCAGGCAGTTGCATAGTAAATGTGCCGGTCATCCTGAGTATGGTCTGGTGCCGGGTATAGAAGTGACTACCGGGCCTCTTGGACAGGGTGCCGCAAACAGTGTTGGTATGGCGATGGCAGAAAAGTGGCTACAGACATATTTCAATCGTCCCGGTCATGAGATAATTAATTATAATATTTTTGCCATTGCGGGTGATGGATGTATGATGGAGGGCCTTTCCGGCGAAGCGGCATCTCTTGCAGGGCATCTTGGTCTGAGCAACCTGGTGTGGCTTTATGATAATAATAATATTACTATTGAAGGAGAAACCTCACTGGCATTCAGCGAAGATGTTGCCGCTCGATTCAAAGCTTATGGCTGGAACGTGCTACATGTTCAGGACGCTAATGATCAGGACGCGCTGACGAAGGAAATTCAAGCGGCTATTGATGAAGCAAATCGTCCGTCTATGATTATTGTTGATAGTCATATCGCATATGGCAGTCCTAATAAACAGGATTCGGCTGGCGCTCACGGCTCACCTCTGGGTGAAGATGAAGTAAGGGCGACGAAGGAAAATTATGGCTGGGATCCTGACAAAATATTTTATGTTCCTGATGAAGTAGCGAAGTTTAAAGAAGATACGATTGCAAAGGGCGCAAAACTGGAAGAGGAGTGGAATGGAAAGCTGAAAGCATATGCGGAAGCACATCCTGATTTGGCAAAACAATTTAATATGATGCAGAATGGCGAACTGCCTGACGGTTGGGAAAGTGTTATTCCGAATTTTCCGGCTGACGTCAAGGGTCTTGCTACCCGGGAATCAAACAATAAAATATTAAATCCAATCGCTGATAAAATTCCGTGGTTTATGGGAGGCTCTGCAGATCTGGGGCCTTCGACAAAGACATACATAAAGGAGGCTTCGAGTTTCAATAGAGAAAACTATGGCGGTAGGAATTTCCATTTCGGTGTTCGTGAACATGCGATGGGGGCTATTATAAATGGAATGTCTTTAAGCAAGCTCAGGCCATATGGAGCGACATTCTTTGTCTTTTCAGATTATGTGCGTCCTGCAATTCGTTTATCTTCTTTAATGAAGCAGCCTGTAATCTATATTTTTACTCATGACAGTATTGGTGTTGGTGAGGATGGACCGACACACCAGCCGGTAGAGCATCTTGCCTCATTACGCGCAATGCCCGGAATAGATGTTATTCGTCCCTCAGATGCCAACGAATTATCAGTAATGTGGAAGTATATCATGAGGCTCAAGGATCGTCCTGTTGCGCTTGTCTTAAGCAGGCAGGGTATGCCGACTCTTGACAGGTCAAAATACGCTCCGGCTGAGGGCGCGTTAAAGGGGGCCTATGTTCTGATTGAAAGTGACGGTACACCTGATGTTATCCTGATAGGAACCGGTTCTGAAATACAAATATGTCTTGACGCATACGAGCAATTGATAAATGAAGGAATCCATGCAAGGGTAGTAAGTATGCCGTGCTGCAGCCTTTATCAAAGCCAGGATAAAGATTATCGGGAGAAAGTATTGCCTCGTGCTGTGAAGGCTCGTGTTGTCGTTGAAGCGGGGTCTACTTTTGGTTGGCATGGCTATACCGGAAGAGAGGATGATTGCGGTATATTCGGTCTCAAAGATTTTGGGGCTTCTGCACCATCTGACGATTTGTATAAAGAATATGGTTTCACTACTGAGAGGATTGTTCAGGTGGCAAAGAACGTTATAAAGAAAAGTAAATAGTAGAATAAATTGATAACGCAGAGTCGCAATTATCAATATGAATAAGAATATTCACGTCTATCCAAATAAGGAGAAGCTTGTAGTGGCAACTGCAGAGCATGTAGCGGATTGCATAGAGCAGGCCATACAGCAAAACGGCGTGTGTAATATGGCGCTGTCCGGTGGCAATACTCCCGGTGGTGTCTTTTCTCTGTTGGCCTCAAGTCCTTACCGAGATCGTGTGGATTGGAGCAGGCTTCATCTTTTCTGGGGTGATGAACGTATGGTCCCTCCGGAACATCAGGATAGTAATTTTAGAATGGTGCAGAAAACACTTCTTGATCATATTAAAATCCCAGACGAGAATGTTCATCGAATGCGAGGGGAAATTGCTCCTGAGCTGGCAGCTGAAGAGTATGCAGAGTTATTGGATGTCCATTTTAAAGGCAGTCCACCATGCTTAGATCTGATATTGCTCGGACTGGGAGAGGACGGCCACACTGCATCACTTTTTCCTGATACGGATGCGGTTGAAGAGTGTGAAAAAAATGCGGTTGCGGTTTTTGTTCCTAAGTTAAGTGCATGGCGAGTGACGTTGACATTGCCTGTGCTTAATGCCGCCAGAAAGATTTTATTTCTGGTGTCAGGAAGGTCCAAATCTGAAATTGTACAACGTATAATGAGTAATAAACAACCTGCTAAAGAAATCCCCGCAACTATGGTTAATCCACAAAACGGCGAGCTTCATTGGATGCTGGATTCCGATGCTACGGTTTTAATTAATAAAAATGCAAGAGAGGTAATGTTTCCATAAGCAGTATATTACTTTGTAGAGTATTCTTTTCTTTGAAAGACTAAATGGTTATCTTGGGAAAAAGTAAACCAATTAAGAGAGAACATATTATATTAACTTTAGGCACTTTAGATCACTTTAGTCACTTCAAACTTGGTTTTTAGAGAGGATAATAAATAATTATGAATAAGCAAGTATTCGGGCTGATTGGCCTGGGAGTTATGGGTCAGAATTTTGTACAGAATGTTGAGCGCAATGGCTTTAGTGCGGCGGTGTATAACCGATCTGCGGAGACAACAGAAAAATTTATTGGAGGTCTGGCCGCCGGGAAAAATATTAAACCCGCGTATACATTAAAAGAATTTGTTGATTTGCTGGAAAGTCCTCGCAGGATTATGTTATTGGTTAAAGCGGGTGAGCCAGTTGATACGACAATTCAGCTGCTAATTCCTTTATTAGCTAAGGGCGATTTGATCATAGACGGAGGGAATTCTTTCTTTCTCGATACGGAAAGACGGGCAAAAGAGCTGGAGTCTCAGGGCTTTAATTTTTTTGGTATGGGAGTTTCAGGTGGCGAAGAAGGTGCGTTGTGGGGGCCAAGTCTGATGCCGGGAGGTTCTCGTGATGCTTACAAGGAAGTTGAATCTATTATGAAAGCGGTAGCCGCAAAGGCAGAAGAAGACAATGAGCCCTGTGTTACCTATCTTGGTCCTGGCGGCTCCGGTCATTATGTTAAAATGGTGCATAACGGCATAGAGTATGGTGATATGCAGCTTATCGCAGAAGCTTACGATTTGCTTAAACAGGCCCTTGGACTTTCTGCTCAGCAATTTCATGAGATTTTTGCTGAATGGAATAAGGGTGAACTCTCATCGTTCTTGATCGAAGTAACAGCAAATGTTTTTAAAAAGGTGGATGAAGAGAGTGGCAAACCATTAGTAGATGTAATACTGGACAAGGCGGGTCAGAAGGGTACGGGTAAATGGATGAGCATAAATGCCCTGGATCTGGGGTCTGCGATTCCTACAATAACGGCAGCGGTTGATGGGAGGATCCTGTCTTCACAAAAAGAGGAAAGGGTAAATGCGGCAGCCATTTTAACTGGTCCTGAAAAAGAGTATAAAGGTGGATCTGCACAACAATTGATAGATGCAGTGCGGGATGCTCTTTATGCATCAAAGATTTGTTCTTATGCGCAGGGGATGAGCCTTCTTAAAAAGGCTTCTGAGAAATATAATTACAATCTGGATCTGGGAACTATCGCAAAGATTTGGAGGGCTGGTTGTATTATCAGGGCCAGGTTCCTCAATGATATAACAAATGCTTATAATCGTAACAAGGAGTTGCCTAACTTGTTAGTAGACGAGGAATTTCAAAAGGCCATAAATGACCGCCAGGAGTCTTGGCGTTTTGTCATTAAGTGTGCTGTAGAAATGGGTATTCCCATGCCGGCTATGAGCGTGTCATTAGCATATTATGATTCTTATCGTAGTGAACGCTTACCAGCTAATTTGATTCAGGCGCAAAGGGATTTTTTCGGGGCACATACATTCGAGCGTATTGATAAACCAGGTATTTTTCATGCTGACTGGGAGGAGAAATGAATAAATCCAAGCCTACTACTATAGTTATTTTTGGTGCGTCCGGTGATTTAACGAGACGCAAGTTAATACCAGCCTTGTATCAGTTGGTCCTGGAAGGTCTGCTTGCAAAAGGGACCAGGATAGTCGGGTTTGCCAGACGAGAAAAGTCTCATGAACAATTTCGTGTGGAAATTGAAGAAGCTTTAGTGGAATTTGCCCGGTCTAAGCCGAATGCTGGTGCCGCTGAATTAAAGTTATTCAGCTCATCTTGTTATTATCAGACCGGGAGCTATGATAACAGCAAAAGTTTTCATGATTTAAAAGAACTGCTTGAAAAGATTGATGAAGAACAGGGAATACCTTCTGATAGAGGTAATCGGCTGTTTTATCTGGCGACACCTCCAACCGTTTTTTCCGGAGTTATTGCAATGCTTGGTCAAACCGGACATATAGCTGACCCAAATGATGAAAAACGTTGGACCAGGGTAATTATTGAAAAGCCGTTTGGACGTGATCTTGAAACTGCCTGTGCTTTAAATAAAAGTATTTTGTCTATTTTAGATGAAAGACAGGTGTACCGTATTGATCATTATCTTGGAAAAGAAACTGTTCAAAATATTATGGCATTCCGATTTGGGAATAGTATTTTTGAACCGCTCTGGAATCGCCGCTATGTCAGCCATGTTCACATCACAGTGGCAGAAGCCGTATGTGTAGAAGGACGTGGTAGTTATTACGACAATTCCGGTGCGCTTCGCGATATGGTGCAAAATCATATGCTGCAACTATTGGCACTTGTCGCTATGGAACCGCCCGCTTCTTTTGCACCTAATGCTGTCCGTGACGAAAAGGTAAAGTTGCTGAGCGCTATACCTCCCATAAAATTAAACGAAGTAAATGAATGTTCCATACGCGGGCAGTATGCGGCAGGTACTATAGATGGGAAATTGATTCCGGATTATTTAAGGGAAAATGGTGTACATCCTGATTCTGTAACCGAGACTTTTGTCGCTCTGAAACTACATGTAGATAACTGGCGCTGGGCCGGAGTACCGTTTTATCTTCGTACTGGAAAGGCCCTTGAAGAACGTCTTACTGAAGTGAATATTGAATTCAGGCAGCCACCTCTGACTCTTTTTAGCCATATAAAAAATGGCGATGATATAGGAAGGAGTCGTATGAAACCCAATATGCTCTCTTTGAGAGTTCAGCCTAATGAAGGTATACGTCTGTCAATAGGAATGAAAGTTCCTGGCCCCAAAATGATTTTAGAGCCGGAGGATTTGGAATTTTGCTATGCTGATGTTTTTGGTGTTGAATCACCGGGGGCGTATGAACGATTGATTTTGGATGCTATATTGGGTGACACCACCCTCTTTATTCGTCAGGATGAGGTAGAGGCTGCATGGAGATTGGTGAATGGAGTACTTGATGGGTGGGCTAGTGAAGAAGTTCCACACATTCACCTTTATCGAGCCGGGACCTGGGGTCCGTATGCTGCTGATGAGTTTATTACGAATGATATAAAAAAATCAAAGGCGTTGTAGTTGTAGCCGCTTTCTAATGGTATTGCCTTTCCAGTAAACTTCCCCAACGGGTATTATAAGGA
Source organism: Candidatus Scalindua sp. (assembly GCA_024654465.1). GTDB lineage: Bacteria > Planctomycetota > Brocadiia > Brocadiales > Scalinduaceae > Scalindua. The sequence goes on along the minus strand of JANLHC010000083.1, from coordinate 6,280 downwards.
TGGACCTTATGAACTGTTGTCTGCCCCTGAACAAGTGGTCTTCCTTCGTTAGCCCACTTAAAGATTGAGCCTTCCATATTATAAACGTCTTTAAAACCCAGAGTTTGTAATTTCTTTGCCAGTATGGAAGAACGATATCCCACAGAACAGTAAACAACGATAGGAACGTCTGGTTGGATGTTTGTCCAATGTTTTAAGGGATCTTTACTATTGTAAGGAATATTCTTTGCCCCCGAAATATGGCTTACCTGAAATTCATCTTTTGCTCTGGCATCAATTAAGAAGATAGACTGCTTTTTTGGGCCAGACAGCCATGATTGTAACTCATCAGTCTGCAGTTGTTTAACATCCGGATATTGTTTTCTGATATCTCTTATCACTTCTACCCATGTTAGTGTTTCCTGATTATGTGAACATCCTGTCATTATTCCCAGTTCCGTTATGGCTAATATTACAGCAAATATAAAGAATCTTCTCTTTTTCATCAAATCAGGAATTCCATTCCGAACCTAAAGTAAACTGTGTTTTTTTACCTTTAAGTGTTTCAAATCTGGTTGCTATATTATACGTCGTCTACATCAAACCATAATCCATCGACATCATTCCTCTGGACTCTGATATTCGTTTTTCCTTTAGCAATATACGAAGACAATTCATTAATATTCCCTATAGCGAAGGAAAGAAACGCCGGATCATCTATTTCGTATCTGAGAATTTGTTCATACGCTCTAAAGGCGGTTTCGACATCTACCTTGCCATTTCTGAGCGTTGTGACAACTTCTGCTAATTTTGATATACAATCTGGAGAAATTTGGTGAAAGTATGCTCTTTCTTCAGGTTGGTTCCAATCGGGTGTATTAATCACATCTTATTATATATAAAGACACGCATTTTATCTACTAAAATGTGTGGTAACAAGTACATATGATTATTATAGAAAAAAAGTTGAACTTTAGTACATACTTGTTATAATCTAACAATCATTACAGATTGTAAGATTTAATAATTTATTAAAGTAATTTTTGTTGAGAAGGGAGTTCGTAGATGTCAATTATGTCAGACGCATACGGGAAGATGTATCCAATGGAGACGAAAGAGAAGAAATCTTCCGGTAAACCAACGAAGGTTTTAGACGTTCCTGAATTTAAACAAGCATGGGATCTTCACAGGGAAACCAGTGTGGATATTGTGAAGCGTTTTGAGTACATGGCTCAATGTGTGGATTTTACGGATAAGGATACAGAGGCTATTAAAGAATCAACAGATATAATTGCCGCAAACCTGAAGACAATCCTTGACCACATTTATTATGAAAAGCTGATAAATGATCCATGGATGTCCAGGTGGTTCAGGGACGAAGATGGGAAAATTTCCGAGAAATATGTTGATGTCCGGAGAGCAAAACAGCAAAAGTTTCTTCTTCGAATTCTGGAGTGCAAGTGGGACGAAGATTTTTTAAACCATGTTCGATGGGTTGGTGCTATACATGTTCCAACGTTCGGGCTTGAGGACATGTATATACCGATGAGATTGAATATCGCACTCTGGGGTTATATTCATCAATATCTGTTTAATCTTTTTGCTGAGGAACTGAGGAGTGATCCGGATAAGCTGCGCAGGATTACCACCGCCTGGACGAAGCTTTTCTGGCTGGTTATAGACCTTTATCATATTGAATATTTACCTTCATGGATGTAATCAGTGTTATAATTAGACTGAGTAGTTGTTTCAAGGTGTGTTATAGGTTGCTTTGCCCGGAGTAGCGGGCAAAGCAACTGCGTTCATTAATGTAGTAATGGGTAAATTTACTGAAATTAGTCTTGCATGAAAAAGTTATTTTAATTTTAGATACTGTGCCAGATTTGATTTCTTATTAATTACCGTCTTGATCTTTCCTTTGCTTGAGGTAAGTACCGTCATTACACCCGGACCATGGCCGGCGATAACACAGTCTGAATGAACTATGATGCCTATTGAAATAGCGTCAGTCTTGTAAATTCTTCCGTAGGTATGGTCTGCATCAGAAATAGCTACGAAGTCTCCAAATCGAAGTGTTTCGAGTCCGAATTTTTTTACGATTTTTTTATCGAACATCTGAATGTCATAATCGCCTGAATAGCTATGGTTTGAGCCTAGCCCCGAGCCCATAATTGCTGCCGGAACTATATGGGTTATTGGAAATGTGAGAGTCCCTTTCGCTTCTTTTACGGGTATCTTTGATAAGAGGTGAGGAGATATATTCATCACGTGTATGTCAGGATAATAGTTTGTCAGTACTAATCCCGTTCCGTATGCCTTAATCTGCATCTTGTCACCTACTACCATTTTTTCAAGGGTCTTTGGTGGGAAATCTACTATCACATGTTCTATGCCGCCGTGTTTTCCAGTTACAAAACCGTTGACTCCCTTGGCATCTCCAGATACAACTTTTACCTCATTTCCGGCGCATGCCAGTGTATTAAGCCCGGCGTTTGGCGACCAGCTTCCTATCGGTTTTTCTGTGTTTGTTAAACTGACTCCCGGCTCTACATGATCGGCTGCCCAACCAATTGCCGGATCCCCTACCCTGACGTTGTAGGTAATACCGCCAACACTCGGAAGGACAAGTGGTTTACCGTCAGCGCTGATGACGTATGGTGTGTTAGCAAATGTAGGACTTGATATCTGCCCTACTACTGATTGCATGACTAATTTATTTTCGTTTGTCTTGATCAATCTTATAACTCCTTTAGTTTATAGTATGGTGTTTTGAGAAGTAATAAACGGAATCTATATGGCTTTCTTTTGTTACCGGTAAAAGCCTTGTGTAGTAATAAACATTGTATGTCAGATTAACACATTTATCAGTATTCTACCAAATAATTTTGAGCATTAATTGAGGCTTGACCACCGAACCTTATCGATGTTATATTTCCTTGGTTTCGTAATAGCCATTAATACCATGTTTGAAGATATAGGTTTTTAACTGGAGAAAATGATGGATACATACATAGATAAACTTGCCCCATGGGAAGAGAAAAATGTGTATTATAAAGATGTAAAGCTTGGCAAGGGAGTCAAAGATCTGAAAATAATCTTGAAGAAACAAACGGAAGAGTTGATTGCGACTCAAATTGTTTCAGCAGATGCAATTATTTCAAGTCAGGGAGTAACGGAAGATGCGATTCAAGAAATTGGTTATAGCATAAAAAGTATTGGGCGGGGTATGGGTGGCTTGAAGGCAGCATTTGAGTGGGGAATATCTGACGTGGTCTGGCTTATAGAAAAAGATACTGAAGAGTTGCGGGATATTATGATGCGCCTTTATAGGGTGTCTGACGTACAAATGGATCATCTCCGGGGGAAAGCGGATGAGGCTTTTGCCAGGGAGGATATAAAGAGTGCATTGGAAAGATTTGCAGAAATGGAATCATTGATTAAAGATGATTTTTCTATTTGTATTAGTCTTGGAATGATTTACCTTTTCCACAAAATAGATAAGGAAAAGGCACTGGTCTACTTTGACAGAGCCATAAAATATGCCAGACCGTATTCCACTTATTATACAAGTTATGCGTTATTATATAAGGCATTAATCAAACGTGATTTTGGCCTTATCAAAGAAGCCGAAAAATGTACAGGCGTGGCCATTGATCTTTCGCCCGGACTTACTGAGGCGATGTATCAGAATGCTCAATATAATGCCATTCTGAACAGACCGGAAAAGGCTATTCCATTATTAAAGAAGGCTATTAAAGAAGATATTGTTTATTGCTTAAAGATTTTGTGGGAACAGGACTTTAAGCTGATAAGCGCTGAAATTGCTCAACTATATGAGGAACTCAGGAACGAGAAATACGAAAAAGTTAAAGAAACATTAGAAGGAGAGAGAAAAAATGTGAGTTTGTTAACTAATGCGGTAAAAGGTATGGAGAAGTTAGGCTATAACGTATCCCAGGAGTTTTCAGTTGAATTATTAGAGAGTGGAAACAATGAAATAGATATTTTGATACAAAATAATTCGATTTTTGATGCACATTTCGCCGAAATTATGCTTCCTCTTTTATCAAAAAAACTTAACCGACAAACGGAGTTTTTAAGAAAGAAAGGCAATGAATTATTTTTAAATCTTGATGCTCAAATACAGGGGTTAAGTGCCGAGACGACTGGAAAAAAGAAGAAAGGTGGTTCTGTATCATTCTTAATACAGTTCCTGTGTGGACAGATTGTAGCTTTGCCGTTCGGTTGGATTATTGGAATGCCTTTGGGGCTATATATAACAGAAGGCCTTCTCTTTGGTATATGTTTCTATATAAATGTTATACAACCGCAATCCCAATTGAAAGAGATTAACGCCAAAAAAAATGAACAAGAGAAGCTTTTGAGTATTATGGGGAAATTATAGATGGACTCCCTTGACATACTCATCTCCACTATCTTATTACGGCCGTATGTCTTTATCTTATTGGGGTTTTATTTAATCGCCGGCAGTTTCCAGCTTGGGATGAAGAGGATAGCAGCCTTTACCATACTGGCCTATTTTATCGCGTTCATCTCTGAATACACATCTACCCGTATTGGTATACCTTATGGTCTTTATCATTATACGGGTGAAACCCATGGGAAAGAGTTGTTTATTTCTAATGTTCCTTTTATGGACTCGCTTTCGTACTCATTTCTAGGGTACTTCAGCTATTCTCTTGCCCTGCTGATAGCTTCGCCGGTAACCAGAAAAGGGTGGAAGTTTGAACTGTCGCATCCTCCCTGGTATTCAAAAAAGGTACTTTTTTTAACAGCACTATTGTTTATGCTCCAGGACGTGTTAATAGATCCTGTGTCTCTCAGGGGTTCCAAATGGTTCCTTGGGCAGATATATTATTACCCTGTAAAAGGTATATATTTCGGAGTGACTTTATCTAATTTTCTGGGATGGTTTCTGGTAGGGCTTGCTATCATATATTGTTTTCAAAAGTTAGATTATAAAAGGGGCTGGTCTAAAGAATATGCCGGGAATGCTCTTATGGGCCCGGTATTATATTTTCTGAATATGATATTTATTCTGTCAGTAACATTTTATATCGGTGAGTATTTTATAGGAATGATAAGCCTCTCTATTTTCAGCGTACTTATTATTTTTACCATACTGAAAGTTCGTCATGTACTCTCAATAAGTACTAATCGTTAATTCCAATTCATAATTAGAAAACTGCTTTTCTGCATATCCTTCTACAATCTCAAGTATTTATGGAAAATGGTATAATGAGCATGACTTCACTTGACAACATAGCATTATACTTGCTAAAATGTGACCAATTATCAATGTAGGCTTTTTTATATTATTTCGTTAGGAAAGGGGATATTCAGTATGAGGATTTTTATGAATTTTTTAGTTGTGACGCTGCTTGTTGCGTTTTGTCACACACATAATGTTTCAGCTCAGGATGCACTATCGGTAGAAGATGCTAAGGCGGCACAGGCAAAATTAATAGATGCATTGAAGGCGCTGAAGAAGGAGATCAGGACTGAGGTTACCGTAGAAAATGGCGGTAGTATTACAGGGACCGTGAAATGCAAAAGAGTTAAGCATCCGCAAGATGTGGTTGTCTATATAGAAGAGGTTAATGGTAATAACTATCCTGCGCCGGAGGAGAAGGGTGTTCTGGATCAGTTGAACCTGACGTTTGTTCCTCATGTAATAGCTGTTCAGAAGGGCACAAAGATAGATTTTCCAAACAGTGATAGCGTCAGACACAATCTGTATTCTCCGCCGGATTGTTGTAAGCAGTTTAACCTTGGTACTTACGATGTCGGTGTTGTTAAAACTGTTGAGTTTGATAATGTTTGTTCCGTACCTCTTTTATGCAATGTACATGCAGAGATGTCAGCATTTGTTTTAGTGCTGGAGAATCCGTATTTTTCCGTTACCGGAGAAGATGGTGTTTTCAAGATAGAAAATGTACCACCGGGTACATATAAGGTAAGTGCGTGGCATGAGAAATTGCAAACTGTTACTCACGATGTAACTGTTGAAGCAGGAAAAACAACAACTGTTGATTTTGATTTAAAGAAGAAAAAATAAAATTATGGACTGCCAAACTACACAGGATGAAAAGGCAATAACAGATGCTAAAGTTGTAAATCGAAGGAGAGCGCTCTATCTGCTTGGTTGGGGTTTTATAGGGGTATTCCTGACTTCTGTAGTTGGTTCTGCTATCAGGTTCTTTTTTCCGCGTATTATTTATGAGCCTCCTACAAAATACAAGGTAGGTTATCCGGTTGATTATACTTTAGGAGTCAGCGA
>JANLHC010000081.1 GCA_024654465.1 Candidatus Scalindua sp. | reverse complement strand
CAACTCAAAAAGGAAGGATATTAGAATTTAATCTTCACGCTCTATGATGTATGCAGGAATAGGTTATGATGTCCATAGATTTGTAGAAAACAGAAAACTGATTTTAGGTGGTGTTTGTTTTGATCACCCTTTGGGATTATCCGGACATTCTGATGCCGACGTTATATTACATGCTGTCGGTGATGCAATCTTAGGTGCAGCTTCATTAGGAGATATTGGCGAACTCTTTCCAGACACAGACGATAAATGGAAGGGGATATCAAGCCAGATACTCCTGGACAAGATAATAGAATTGGTAAATGAAAAGGGGCTGTTTGTAAATAATGTTGATATTATTTATATAGCACAGGAACCAAAGATAAGTAAAAAGAAAAAAGAGATGGAACAGCGTATTTCCGAGATTCTAAAGGTGGATATAGAAAGAGTGAACGTTAAAGCGACAACAACAGAAGGGCTTGGTTCTATAGGAAGGTCAGAGGGTGCAGCTGCCCAGGCGATAGCAACATTAACTCACAAATGAAACAATATTTTTGTAGGCTCTATTTTTTTAATTAGTTCCAATCCGTTCATATATGGTCTGAGCACTTCCGGTATCTCTACAGTACCGTCTTCTCTTTGATAGTTTTCAATAACAGCGATCATTGTTCTTGGAAGCGCAACTCCTGAACCATTTAGAGTGTGTACATGCCTTGTTTTCCCTTCATCATCTCTAAAACGAATATTGCAGCGTCTTGCCTGAAAATCTTCAAAATTGCTGCACGAAGATACTTCCAGAAATTTGTTTACACCTGGTGACCATACCTCAATATCGTAGCACTTTGCTGCCGCAAAACTTAAATCCCCGGTACATAGTTTTACTACTTGATACTGCAACCCTAACAGCTGTAAAACTTTTTCCGATACAGACAAGAGAGATTCAAGTTCATCATAAGATGTTTCAGGTCTGACAAGCTTCACCAATTCAACTTTGTTAAACTGATGAACCCGTAACATACCTCTTGTATCTTTACCATGAGAGCCAGCTTCTCGTCTGAAGCAGGCAGTACAGGCCGTGTAGTACATTGGGAGGTCTTGGGCAGACAGAATTTCATTAGAATGGATGTTTGTTACCGGAACCTCAGCAGTAGGGATAAGAAACAGATCATCTTCAGCGATTTTATACATATCTTCTTCCAGTTTAGGCAATTGTCCTGTACCGGTCATGGAAGATCTGTTAACAAGATAAGGTGGGAATATCTCTGTATATCCATGTTCCTGTGTGTGAAGGTCCAGCATGAAATTGTAAAGCGCACGTTCCAGCCTTGCTCCCGCGCCTTTATACAGTGTAAAACCGGCACCTGTTATTTTTGCCGCCCTTTCAAAATCCAGAATATCCAACGTCTTGCCAATATCCCAGTGGGGGAGGGGAGTGAAAGAAAATTCTCTGCGTTCTCCACATTCTTTTACTATGACATTTGATGTCGGATCTTTTCCGACAGGCACATCAGGTGCTGGAATATTTGGAATTTTTAGAAGTATTGATTCCAATTCATCAGTTAATGCCTTTATATCAACCTCCAACTGTTTTATATTATCAGAGACACCTTTCATCTCCTGTATCTCATTTGATGCATCTTGCTTCTTTGATTTTAATTCACTAATTGTTTTAGAAGTTATATTTCGTTTGTTTCTAAGGTCATCGCATTCAATCAATAAGGACTTGCGCTTTGAGTCAAGTTCCAGCAAAGAATCGAGGCTGGCCCTTTCGTTTTTGTTAATTACTGCTTGTTTGACCTTTTCAATATCGTTACGAATAATATTTATATCCAGCATTTATAAAACGTCTCCTTATACTTAGAAAATTCGAAATTGCTCTATATGGAAATAAATTAGTGACCGGAGGATGCTAATCTGTTTTTATCATAGCAGATTTCTCCCGAGACTGTTGTTAATATGCACTCAGAATTCTGAGAGAAAATTCCATCATATATACTACTGATGTCTCTGCTTTCAAATTCGATTACCGCAATATCAGCATAGTATCCCGGATATAGCCTTCCAATTCGATCATCCATCTTTAAAACGATTGCTCCCGCAATAGTACCCATGTAAAAAATATCCTCCGGCTTCAAATCATGATAATGTTTTCTGATGAATTTCATTTCATCTAATATACTGAGTGAGTCATTACTGGCAAGACTGTCAGTTCCCAGTGCTATATTTATATCACGATCTTTCAAAATAAAAAACGGATGTTCGTCATGCAGGAAATACTCATGGCTCCTGGGACAGAAAACAACATTAGATTTAGTTGTTTCTATAAGATCGATTTCCGCTTCTGTCATGTAATTACAGTGAATAAGTATACACCCATTTTCTAAAAATCCAATATTTTTCAGATAATTAATTGGACTCAGTCCGGGATGTTTCCAGTTTTTCAACATATTGAAATCATTCAGCAAAGATACAAAATGCCCCGTTCCTCTTGTCAGAAATTCAACTTCGTCTTTAGTTTCAGCAATGTGTGTTGCTATTTCAATATCAAATTCTTCTGAAATTCTCTTACACTCTTTGTAAAGCCCCTCTGAGACAGTATAAGGTGCGTGTGGAAATATGCCGATTGATAGAAGGTCGTCGGCCTTTATGTCAGTGAACTGTTCTTTAAAATCATTTATAGTATCTTCCGCCGTATCAGGGTTAAAATTTATAATTTCAAAAAAAAGTGATTTTCTGATTTTACTTGTTAACAACTCGCTCAATGCAATACCGTTTCTGGTAATATCAACAACAGTCGTCGTTCCGGATTTAAGACTGCTCTTGATTCCCTCTCGAACGGAAAGTGCATATTCACTTTCTGCCCAGTCATTCTTTTTGTCAACTAATTGTCTTATCCAACTTGTAAAATTTCCATTACTGTTAATACATTTGTGGAGATGCGTTAGCTCAAGATGGGTATGCGCATTTACAAACCCCGGTACTATTGCGGTATTTCCCAGATCAATCGTTCGGTACGAGTCAAAGTCACCAATATCTTTGAATTGTCCTGCAAACCGTATCTTTCCACCATCATCAATTACGACAGCGCCATTATCAATCACGTTATTCGGATCTTTTAATAAATATTTTGATTTTAAGATGTACATAGTTGTAGTAAGAAGTAAATCTCTTATTTCCTGGCTTTAGACACTTCAAACTTAGAGATGGTAACAGGGCGCATACTCAATTGAATCTGCCGGTTATCGTATCAGTTGAATATTTTACTGTCAACTTATAAAGGCAGGGGTGGTGGAGGTTAATTGACGATTATCGATTAAAGATAAACATTATTCAATCTTTACAGCCCGGTACTCTTTATGATGAAAGTTCTTTCTCACTTATTCCTTGAAAAATCCATGACTGATGTTAGAATCCGAATATGCGTAATAATAAAATATTTTATTTCATAATTTATGTCGTTTTTGGTTTTATCACATTCAGCCAATCCAACTCATATGGCTCAGATGGTCGTATCAGCTATAGCCTTGATGAAATATTAGAGAAGGTGGAAGATGCTAATTCACGGCTTAAGACGATGGATGCAGACATTAAATATTCAAGAGTTATTTCTCTGCTTGACTCAGAAGAAATTTCTCTCGGGTACTTACAATACAAAAAACCTAAAAAATTAAATCTGAACTTTTTCCCCCCACGAAACGAAATTAACATCATCGACGGTACATATATCTGGATATATCATCTTAAAGAAAAACAGGTGGAAAAGTATAGAACAGGCAATGATACGGATTCGCCGCAGGGGATGGATATTTTTGCCTTAGGATATGAATATACAACTGAAAAAGCAAAGGAGAACTATAATATTACCCTTCTGGATGATATTGCGACAGAAGAGGAAGCATTGTACCACATTGAACTCATCCCAAAGGATACTTTTGATTCCGAATATGACAGGATATTACTGTGGGTCAGGGAGGGGCTCTGGTTGCCGGTCCAATATCAGATGTTTGAGAGTGATGGAGAGATTATAAACACCATCGAGTTATCCAATATTCAAATTAACCCGGATATACCTGATAAAATATTCGTCCTGGATTTACCTGAAGACGTAGAGATTTTAGAGCCGTTTAAGTAAAACAACGCCAAGCTGCGACTTCGTTGAAATCTGGGAATGCATATTAGATTTCCATTTAAACATAATGGATTTTGTCTTTAAACCCAGCTTCTTCAAAAGCCTTCAGACGGATTCTGCAGCTTTGGCAGCAACCGCAGGCTTTGTCATTTCGCTCGTAGCATGACCAGGTAAGTTGAAGGGGGGCGGCAAGTTCAATACCTTTTTTGACTATCTCTGATTTACTCATATTGAGCAGAGGGGTAACCACTTTTATGTTAGTTGATGGTTTTGTGCCTACCTCAATAAGTTTGTTAAAGGCTTCATAGTACTCTGCCCTGCAATCAGGATAATCCGGGCTGTCCTGCTGGACGGCACCTATATATATGCTTTCTGCCTTGATAACTTCGGCCCAGGAGACGGCTATTGATAGTAGATGGGTGTTTCTGAAAGGTACGTACGAAGTGGGGATGTCTCTGCTTGTATTTCCTTTGTCTACAGGGATGTTAAGATCAGTAAGACTGGAACCTCCGATTTTTCTTAAAAAGTCCAGTTCAAGTGCAAGAGTCCTTGTTTCGGGTACTTTGTAGTACCTTGCGATAGATCGGAAGCAGTTATACTCTCTTGTTTGTGTCCGTTGAGCATAACCCACATGGAGCAGGGCGACGTTGTGTTTCTCCCTGGCAATCGCCATGGTTACGCAACTATCTAGCCCTCCGCTCAAAAGAACTACGGCAAGATTTTTCTCTACCATATCTATTACTTTCATATTTTTTTACCTTTCATAGCATATCTCAGTAACAGCATTATACACCCCTGGCTTTATCCGGCCAGATTATTTTGTGTAATTGAAGCTGAAGGCGTACATCTAATCCATCTTTCAGTATCCATCCGGCAAGAGTTTTTGGTTTAAGATTTTCATGTACTAATCCGAATAATACCGTTGCCGTGTCTCTTATTTTGTATTTCATTGTAATACTCTTTGCCCATTCATAATCTTTTTTAGATGATATTATGAATTTTACCTCATCTTTGTTCTTAAGTCTCTTGATATTTTGCCAGTCCATCTCCTGTTCCATGCCGCTGCCAGGGCACTTGATATCAACAATCCTCACGATGCCTTTTGGTAATACATCAATGTTCATGCTTCCGTTTGTTTCTATATATACATTGTAATGATTCTTTTTCAATAGATTTATCAGTTTGCTGATGTTTTCTTGTAGTAGAGGCTCTCCTCCTGTGATACAGACATTTCCGGACTCATATCCCTTTACTCTCTTTAATATCTCGTCTAATGACATTAATGATCCTTCGTTATAGGCATAGACTGTATCACAGTACGAGCATCTCAGGTTACATCCTGTCAGCCTCACGAAAATACAGGGGATACCAGCATAGGAAGACTCGCCCTGTATACTCACAAATATCTCATTAATACGCAATAAAGGCTCTTTCTTGTTCATAATAGTGATACACAGCCTAATGCCAATTTATAGCAGGACTTACACTACTGTATCTGCATTAAAACAATTCAGAAAAAACGTCAACATAACATAAGAACTATTATCAGACGTTAACAAAGTAGGTTTATTCATGATCTTTCCTGTGCTCATTTAGTGTATCAAATTTCTTTTCATATTAAAATCCATACTCATCCCACTCAAAGCCTATTTTATCAAGACTTTTTATATGGTCAACACTGAGTCTAGTGCTCTTATTCAGTCTTTGTCGATTTACCCATCTTCCAAGTGTCTTGTTTGTTTTAGTTCGGTATTCAAAAGGAACATTGCAATTGCCATGTTCTTCTTTATATTTTATTAAGGTACCAAGCATTTCTTCCCAATATAATTCATGTAAATCAAAAATAAAACCAAGTTGTTTCAAGTGTTTGTTTTGATTAGCACGAAGCCTTCCATCTCGATAAAGAAAGCGTTGTTGATGTGTCCAATCTGCTAGTCTGGGAGTTTCTGCCCAGTTCTGAGGCACATTACAGTGTCCATGGTTCTCCTTAAATTTTTTTAGTGCATCAAACATTTCTTGCCACTCAAATTCTAACTTATCCCATATAAAGCCAATACTTTCAAGGCGTTTGAATCTTTCACCATTAAGCTTTTTAGAGTAGTAATATTGACGCTGTGTACTTACCCAACTACCAAGCTGCATGTTATCAGTCCATTTTGTGGAGACATTACAGTTTCCAAATCGTTCTTTAAATTTGATTAACTCTCCATATCTTATATCCCACGTAAAGCCTAACTTATCTATACACATTGCCGTAATGGATTCTTGAAGAGTCTTGAGTGAAATATCTACTCCAAGAATATCTATAATATCTCCAAAACCATCACCTTCTTGTCCTTTACCACTCCCCTTATTCTCCTGTAGTTGCCTGATAATGTCAGCTAACACTTCGTCATGTTCCTGCAGTGCTTGCAACACATTCCACACTTCACCAAAATCTGCCTTATCTACGGCCTCATAGATACTTTCATCCGTTGTTATTTCCAGATAAAGAGGTACGAGGATATATCCGTGGGTTTTTTCAGAATTCTGCGGGTCTTTTCTCATTGCCCTTCCTGTCGCTTGTATAATATCTATCTTACTCTTTTTCGGTGACATGAAGGCTACCATGTCAACTGCTGGTAAATCTACTCCTTCTGTAAGGCAACGTGCATTAGAAATAACAGAATAATCAGAGTTTTTAAACTCATGCATAATCCCCTCACGCACTGCTGTAGTCATTGTTCCATTTACATGAAAAGCATTAAACTCAGGTAATTGAGTCTGGATTCCTTCAGCGCCTTTTCCAGTAAATGATTTTGCTGTGTTCACTGACTTGTGAAATGTAAATGTTCGCCTGATGCCATACTTGTTTATAGCTTCTTTAAAAGCGATCTGATTTGCAATCTGTTGAGCATTTATCACATCTCCATTGATTAGTACTTCTCCATTCTTTAGAAGCTCCTTGCAGACCTGCTCTGAAGTAACCACTGATATGATTACTTTATAGTTACAGATTATGTTCTGACGAGCTGCTACAGCAAAAGATAATTGATGTGCTACTTCGCCGTATACATCAGGGTTGTCCATAGAGTATACAAGCTCAAAATCTCCGTCTTCATTCTTTTTGTTTATATTGTAGTGCCTGGGAGTAGCCGTAAGAAACAGGCGTTTCTTGATGCACAAATTATCATCTTTCAGCGCAAAGCCAAACTTTTTACCTTCTCTCCCTGCTGTTTTATGTGCTTCATCAAATATACCAAAATCAAACCAATAATTATTGTCCATACCGTTAGCAACAATATCAGCAGACTGATAAGTAGAGAATACAATTTTAACACCCTCAGTAGATTGTGAAAGAAATTGGTTTACCGTACTGCTTTCAGTAGTAACCGCAAAATCCAAATCTGATTGATTAATTTTTATAGCATCAAGTTCCTTGCTTACGACAGTAGGATCGGAACAAACACATAAATATGAAAGTCGTGACCACTCTGTCTCTTTAAGCCATTCATGCAGTGTTTGTCTGACAAGCGTAAGAGAAGGAAGAAGGACTAATATATTCTGGCTGTTCATTCGCTCAGAAACCCACAAAGCAATAAGTGTCTTGCCAGTACCACAAGCCATAAGTGCAGTAGCACGATCTTCATTACCTAAGGTATTTAATATCTCGTTTATTGCTTTTGTCTGATGGGGTTGAGGTGTCTTTCTCAGTACTTCTATAACGCCACTCTTTAACCATATTAAGATATTATCAAAATCTTTTATTTCTAAACGATCAAGATCATTACCTCGTATGCAATGAAATCCAGAGCGTTCATTAATTACTGATGTAATGTCGTTACTGTTTGTAAACAAGACACGTTGATTAACCTTATCAGTAAGCCCCAAAAATGTTGATATTTCGCTCCATGTAAGTGACTTGCGATCTGTACGGAATTTGGCTTGATAAGCATTGAATCCGCCTGATGTGGTCTTATACACACCGTCAACACCCATGTCTTTTTGATTAGTACCTAAAGACAGGTCTTTCTTTATATCAGAAGGGACAGATTTAAACGGCCATACATCTTCTGCCTGTTCGATCTTTTGAGTAAAGAAATAGGCTTCAGCAAATACTTCAAATGCATCGCCTACTTCAACTGGTGTGGATAAGTCTGATATGCGTTTTTCCAGCTCTGCAAAGCTTGAAAGGTTGTCAAATAACCCTGCGTTAAGGTAGAAACTGGTTTTGTGATGTTTTGGTAACATAGCATTACATAAATAATTCAATATTACAAGCCAACCCGTAATCTATATTTTACCTGAACCTCATTATCTTTCGGCACATTAACATCAAACTTAATGGTAAA
>JANLHC010000075.1 GCA_024654465.1 Candidatus Scalindua sp. | reverse complement strand
TGATCTCAACGTACACGTTTTCTGTACAGGAAACATTATACGGACGCGGATTGACTTTAGTACCACGATAGAGTGCAGGAATAATTTCCCCTCCCATTCCTGAGTAAACGAACCCGCCCTGTTCCTGCATAACTCCCTGACGGTCAATTTCCATATAAGACATCAATTTATCAATTCCGGTCTTACTCATTTTCTCGTAAGCTGGTATGGGCACTTTAACCTGAGCGGAGACGTAACGTCCGCGACGGTTTCGGGGTGACGGCTTCAGATCTCCATCAAAACCCATAGCAATGAGGCTCTGTATAAATGTTACGCCTTTCGCGTTAAATTCCGCATCCAGACGACCCCTGGCAAATCCTACGGCTGCTGAAGTAACACCGTGTCCTCTGGCATGTTCAAATCTGGTATAAAAACAGATATAGGTAAAGAACTGCCCGTGATGTTGCCTTCTTATAAATTCAACCTCGTATATTTCTCCACTGAATTCGGCAAGATATTTATCCTCCATCTCTTTCCTCAAGGAAGGCAGTATCTCCTTAGCCGTCACAACCGCTTTTTCGCGCTCTTCTTCGCTCTCAAAAACATATCCTAAATTACGTGCTGCCCCAGCCCATCTGCCGACTTTTACTTCCGCACCGCCCAATTTATTGATACGAAAACAGCCAACACTGATTCCGATAGAACCAAATCCTGGACCATAGGCTAATAAATTCGTGAAGGTTTTATCGACATCTCCATAAACCTTTATCTGACCCGCCGAAGAGTAGTATTCTTCTTTACCACCGACATAATTGTTGACCAACGGCCGATATCTATCTTCGTCAGTTCCATAAGTTTCCAGCGCTAATCCACATTGAGTACAGGCTGTATCCGTATCCCTCGCCTCCATCTGCCATATCGAGTTATCTTTCGGGCAGCGCCATTGCAACAAGTAAGGTTTTTCGGGCATCTCTAAATAGTTAAACGTATAACCGGTGAACTCCTCTATGCACTCTCTTCTACTCAATGCCGCAATTTGAAAATGATCAGGAGCGATTACACCATATTCTTCCAGCAGAACTGTTTCTGCCTTCCATGGCTGAACCTCTCCGGATTTAATTTTACCAGCGATTTCTTCAACAAGTTTTTTGTTGTCATTCATATATGTATTTTAAACCTCCTAATCCGAACAAAAGGAGAAAGAAATAGTTCACCGCAAAGACGCAAAGAGCGCAAAGTATTAAAGATTATTAACTATTCTCTTTATCCCTTCTTTTAAAATTGGAGTATTGAAATTAATCAATATTCCTAATTTTAAATCTGCAAGTTTTAAATATGTCAAAAGTTGTGCTTCATGAATTGATTCAATCTTGCTAACAGATTTTAATTCCAAAATTACTTTGTCTGCAACCACTATATCCAGTTTGTAGCCACAGTCTAATGTTATGCCTTTATATACCACAGCAAGTGGTTTTTGTCTCTCATACCCAATAGCTCTAATTTCCAATTCCTTACAAAGACACTCTTCATACGCTGATTCTAATAAACCTGGCCCAAGGTTACGATGCACTTCGATTGCTGCCCCTATTATTTCGTTTGACAACTTGTCTTCATCTTTCATCACTCTTGACCTTCTTTGCGTTCTTAGCGGCTTTGCGGTGAATAGCTTTTCATTTTTTTATTTAAGGACCTAGTACTTATAAAATCCTTCTCCACTCTTTCTGCCAAGTGTACCTTTCTCAACCATCTCGCAGAGTGTTTTGCATGGTTTGTATTTAGGGTCTTTGTAGCCTTCGTACAACACATCCAGAATTGCCTTACAAACGTCGAGACCGATTAAATCAGATAACGCCAATGGCCCCATGGGGTGATTAAGTCCCAGCGT
>JANLHC010000073.1 GCA_024654465.1 Candidatus Scalindua sp. | reverse complement strand
CCAGTACGGGTATCAATTTTTATCGTTTCACCGGTATTTACAAAAAGTGGTACTTTGGTTACAAAGCCTGTTTCCAGAGTTGCCGGTTTGAATACATTGGTTACGGTATCTCCTTTTGTACCTGGGTCTGTTTCTGTAATTTCCAATGTGACAGAGGAGGGAAGCTCTACCCCGAGCGCGTTATTATTGTAAAGTGAAACCGATACTTTGGAGTTTGGTACTATATATGACATCGCATCTCCCATGACCTCTTTTGAAAGAAAAACCTGCTCGTAGTTTTCTGAGTCCATAAAGCAATAGTTGTTTCCTTCCTGATACAAATATTCCATGTCTCTGCGATCCACAAATATATCTTCCACCTTATCTGATGGTCTGAAGCGTTTTTGTATGACATTGCCCTGTTTTAAACTTTTTATGCTTACCTGCATATGAGCACGCCCTTTGCCTGGCGTAACGTGGTTAAAGCCGGATACCGTATAAAGTTCTTCGTCAATCTTTATAATCAGTCCCTTTCGTAAATCTATTGCATTTATCAATTTAATAGCTCCTTAATAAAATTGTTACACAAATTCCATCATTACCGAGTCTGCCACAGACAGGCCTTTTCTTGTTAACCTAACTCTTTCATCATCGAAGTTTATCAAGCCTGCTTGTGTTAGATTATTTAATTGTTTTTCAAAAAGTTCGTTTAAATCAAAACCGGATCTTTGAGTGAATTCCTTTTTTGAGATACCGGATGTCATCCTCAATGCCATAATGAGTATTTCAGATGCACGTTGCTTTTGAGGTAATTTTTCAGAAAAACATATTAACCTCTTCTTTGATCTAGATGAAGAGATGTATTCTTTTACGCTCTTTATATTACAGTATCGTTCGCCATTAACATAGGAAAATGCTCCGGCGCCTATCCCAATGTATTCCCTGTTTTCCCAGTAGACGGTATTATGCAGACACTCTTTCCCCCGCTTTGCAAAATTTGATATTTCGTAATGATTATAATCGTTATCACAAAGAAAATCATTTGTGAATTCGTACATCTTCAGCTCTTCTTCTTCATTTAATTTATTAAGTGTCCCTGAATCTGTCATCTCAACAATTGGTGTTCCCTGTTCATACGTAAGACAATAAGCAGAGATGTGTTCCGTGTCCAGCTTGCAGCATTCTCGTAAGTCTTTCTTCCATTCGTTTATGGCTTGAGCAGGATAGCCGTAAATGAGATCAATACTGATATTTTTGAATCCTTTTTCTCTTAAGTTAAAATAAATATCTTTTGCTTCATTTGCAGAATGGATTCGTCCGAGAAGTTTCAAATACCTGTCGTTAAAGGATTGAATACCAATGCTGATCCGGTCAACATGATTGTTTTTCATGATGACGGCTTTTTCGTTGCTCAATGTGCCCGGATTTACTTCAATTGTATATTCTTTGAGACTGGGGACATCGACATGCTTAGCGATCATATTCAACAGTCTGTCTAGTTGTGTTTCATTTAAGGCAGTAGGTGTGCCGCCACCTATAAAAACGGTCCTGAAGGAATGTTTTCCGGTTGTCGATTGAAGTTCCTGTTCAATAGCCGTTAGATATTCATCAACCATCTGTGATTTAGTTACAATTGAGTTGAAATCACAATATATGCATTTGCTTATGCAAAATGGAATGTGAATGTATAAAGAAGGTATCTGATGTTGAGTAATCACTGCTAAACCTAATTGTTTTCGAACTTTTGCCTTACCAATGGAACAAACATACATTGAAAGAGTTCTTCCTCTATTAATTTCCCATTTACTTTTGTAGCCCTGACTAGTGTTTGTACGTCAGCGCCGCCTATCGGTATTATAATCTTTCCTTTTTCTGCAAGTTGTTTAATAAGTGGTTCAGGTATGTCGAAAGTTGCTGCGGCCACTATTATACCGTCAAAAGGAGCTTCTTCTTCGTAACCTATACTTCCGTCAGCAATATGAAGCTTTACTCTGTCACCGTAGCCTAATTCGTTCAACTTTTTTAACGCCTTGTGTGCCAGTTGTGTCCTGATCTCAACAGTATAAACTTTTTCGTGTATTTCTGCAAGAAGTGCAGTTTGATAGCCGGAGCCTGTACCCACTTCAAGGATCCGGTCTCCCTTCTTTATCGAAAGCGCCTGGATCATATATGCAACGATATAGGGTTGAGAAATAGTTTGCATATCATCAATTGGCAGAGGCATATCATCGTAAGCTCTGCTCCAGAGATCAGCAGGCAGGAATTCATGCCTGGGGACTTTTGCCATAGCATGGAGCACTTCTTCATCTACGATATCTCTGGCTATTAATTGAGTTTTTACCATTTGTTCCCGTTTTTCTTTAAAAGATGAGTTCGTAGAAACCATATTTTTTAAGAATTTTTTTATTGTGTACATGAAATTTACACTGCTAGCTGATTTCTTGAGCTTTCGCTCATTTCTCTTTTAATTATTTCTTTGTAATAATTAATTCTTGTTGTAGGGTTATCGAGTTCTCCACTGAAACGTTTTTCTGCATTATTGTAAATAAGTTCAACTGGAATCTCTTTAATCCTAAGTCCTAATTTCCATGCCTGCATCCACAATTGCAGAGGCATGCCGTAACCTTCTTCTGTCAGCTCCATTTCCTTTATTGCATCAGTCTTATAAGCCTTAAAACCACAAAATGAGTCTGTCAACTCAAGCGTTGTTGTTTCATTCAGTATTCGGGTTATCTCCATATTTATTGCATATCTGTCGGGCGGAATTTGTGGATTTAATTTATTGGTTTGTATTAGGTATCTTGATCCTGACACAATATCATAGTTTGATATTTGTGCCAGGAAGATCTGTACTTCATCAGGTATATGTTGACCGTCACAATCCATTGTAATTATGCTGTCATAACCATTTGAAATTCCGTATTCGAAGGCGTCAATGATAGTCTGGCCGTAGCCAAGATTTTTTTCATGTACGATAGTGTTTATGTTTTCAATATCCGACAATTCATCTTGTGTGCCATCTGTAGACCCGTCATCTATTACCAGTATATCTAAATCATATTTTTTTATTTGTGATATAAGAAAACCGATGCCTTTTTTTTCGTTGTAAGCAGGTAGTGCTATAAGTGTATTCATAGTTAAATATTTCTTGCTGAAAGTGTAAAATATATAATATTTTTAATCTTATAAGGTCTACAATTTAAATCAAGAAAAATATACACGTAGGAAAGAGTGCGTCGGAATCATAAATAAAAGTACGTAAACATGTATTTTTTTCTTGACAATAATTAAGTCGCATGATACAAGCCACTTATGGTGTGGGAGAGAGTGCAAAGAGTACTGGCGATCACGACTTTAAGAATATTCTAGTTTTTATAATTTTAGAAGTAGGAGAAATTTATGGCTGCTAAAAAACCAGCTAAGAAGACGGTAATGAAAACCGCTAAAAAAACGGTTGTTAAATTATGGACAAAGGCAGAATTGAGTACGCTGAAAAAAGAGTATCCGAATACGGACACTCAGAAGCTTGCAACAAAACTTACCAGGACATTGGAAGCCGTTCGTTTTCAGGCAAAAAAAAATGGTCTGAAAAAAACAAAAAGCTATATGCAGTCTTTATATAAGGCCGCTAGCAAACCGGCAACCAAGAAGGTAGCGAAACCCGTAGCCAAGAAGGTAGTTAAAAAAGCGGCAAAGACAGTCGATAAAAAAGTAGTTAAGAAGGTATCCAAGAAAGCTACAAAGAAAAGGGCGGCCTGCAAGACAAAGCGTTAATTGCAATCAGTAAATGGTAGAGCTAAAGAGAACGGATTTATCAGTAAGGTCAGAACGTGCAATATTACTTTACACGTTATTGCATAAAGACAAAAATGACGAGGCTCCCCTCGAAGAGCTTAAGAGTTTAGCTGAAACGGCGGGAGCAAAAGTATTGGATCGCGTTGTGCAGAGAAGGAGAAAGGTGGATCCTTCTCATTACATAGGTAAGGGTAAAGTTTCTCAATTAGCTGAACTGTGCAAAGACAAAGAAATAGATGTAGTAATCTGTGATGATGATCTTACTCCCGCACAAGTTAGTAATTTGGAGAAGATCATTGATACGAAGGTGATTGACAGGAGTGAGCTTATCCTGGATATCTTTGCCGCAAGAGCGAAGACTGCTCAGGCAAAATTGCAGGTTGAACTGGCGCAACTCGAATATACAAGACCCCGCTTGAAGAGGATGTGGTCTCATCTCTCCAGAATAGAAGGAGGCATAGGGACCAGGGGGCCCGGGGAAAAGCAGCTGGAAGTGGACAAGCGTTTAGTGTCAAAAAAAGTACTTGCTTTGAAGAAAAGACTCGGGCAGGTTACAGAACGCAGAAAGAGACAGGCACAGTCAAGAAAAGAACACACAACCGTTTCCCTGGTAGGGTATACAAATTCCGGCAAGTCAACCTTAATGAATAGATTGACAGAAGCCGGAGTACTTGTTGAAGATAAACTTTTCGCCACCCTTGACACAAAAACCAGTATATGTGATTTGGGAAATGGCAAAAAGGTTATCTTGAGCGACACCGTAGGATTTCTTAGAAAACTTCCCCACCATTTAATCTCATCATTTGAAGCAACCCTTGAAGAGGTAATATGGGCTGATTTCCTGTTACATGTTGTTGATGTCAGTTCTCCTGATGTAATTGAACAGGTTAAAGCTGCTAATAACGTTCTCAAGGAACTTGAGTGTAACAAAAAGCCCACAATAATGGTTCTCAATAAAGTGGACGTATTGAAAGATTCGTCAATCATTACTTTTTTTCAAAGCAAATATGACAACGTAGTAACTATTTCTGCACTGACCGGAAATGGTCTGGAAAAGTTGAAACAGGAGATGGTTGGTTTTGCAAATAGGGGCATCGCGGAGATTAAACTAGAATGTAATGCCAGTAATGGGAAATTGCTGGCATATATTTATGAACATAGCCAGGTTCTGAAACGTACCTTTATAAATTCTGGTGTTAATTTCCATATTATGATTAACGAAAAGAATCTGTCGAAATTGTATCAATTGGGCGAAGGGCACTTTAAGGTTACACAGCTTTCGTGAACTTTGCATCATCAAGGCTGAAACCATGAATTGCAATAATAACCAGTCGATACATCAGAATTACAGTCTGCCCTGGTGAGATCCGGGCTTGGGAATGTAACTCATGCCTTCATATTCTACTCTTATTATATTTTCAATTCCGATTAGGTTCCGGAGTAGTAGAAGTTGAAGGTGGTAGTATTGGAAAAATAACTGAAGGTTGATCTCCGGTTAAGGTCCGTAGAAATTCCACAATTTTGCCGGTTTCATCATCAGTAAGTTTCGATCCCAACTGATATTCCGCCATGATATTAACTGCCTCACTCAAATCCCATGTGCTTGCATCGTGGAAGTAGGGCGCGGTCAGTTCAATATTTCTCAACAGTGGAACTTTGAAAACGTATTTATCTTTCTCGCTTTTTGTTACGTTGTATCTACCAAGCGTATGGGTATCTTTGTCATACGGTTTTGCCATTCCAAATTTTTGATAAGAGTTTCCTCCTACACCTACACCGTTATGGCAGGCAATACAACCTTTCTCCTTAAATAAATCATATCCCTCCTTTTCCGAATCGGAAATTGAATTATCATAGTCTTTCAGCCACAGGTCAAATCTTGAGTTTGGTGTGATCAGCGTTTCTTCAAACGCAGCTATAGCATCAGTGACCTGATCTATATTAATTTCTTCACCTCCATACATTTCTTCTAATCCATATATTTCACTAAACCATTGTACGTACTCAGGTATTGATTGTAAAATGCTCACTGCCAACTCATGATTTGAACCCATTTCGAGAGGATTAGTTATTGGGCCTCCAGCCTGTTCTTTTAAGTCTTTTGCGCGGCCATCCCAGAATTGTGCCAGATTGAACTTTGCATTCAGGACGGTAGGTGAGTTTATCGGACCCAAAAACCATTTGTGCCCGATAGAACTGGGTAAATTGTCCGCACCACCGGTTGAGAGGTTATGGCAGGAATTACAGGTGATCCATCCTGATTTGGACAATCGGGGTTCAAAGAACAATTTCTTTCCTAATTCGACCTTTGCTCTATTGTAGTCAAAGTTAATTGAGATTGGCTGGATAGGTTCATCTGAACGTGCTGATTTAGAACTGCCAGACATCCTTCCTCCTCTGCCATAACCGATCTTAGGTTGAGATTCGTCAGCAATACTAGATGATATTATTACAACATTGATAGCGACAAAAGCTAACAAACAGATGATCGTAGTAAATTTGCCTATATTCATTTGCTCTCCTTTATGGTTAATTACTTAGAGTATGTATTGTATCCAATTAATTTGCTATTTTCAATAAACGCAGGTTCTAATCACATCTTATTTCTTAATAACAATGATATTTATTGCATTTAAAATTGTCAAGAGCATTTAACACAGATTTTCATACAGATTTAATACCCTAATATTATAACTCAATTCTTGTTCATGCAGAAAGCTAAAATGCCTTATAAGTCTATCAAATCCGCAAGACACACAAGTAGGTTGAATTTTCAATATAATTCAAATTAGGTATTAATGCCTGAATAATAGGCTGTAATTACTGAACTGAAAGCAGGAAGTAATTTGTCATGACGTATTTGAAAAATACGGTTTAAGCGCTATAAATACCGTTAACCCAAGTTCGACAAATAATTCTGAAAAAGAGTATAAAATCGACTAAAACCAGGCATAATCAGTCGTAAGTTCTTTGTTTGTGTTTGCAATTCCAG
>JANLHC010000072.1 GCA_024654465.1 Candidatus Scalindua sp. | reverse complement strand
GATCCCTTTGCATAAATGCCGTCATCTACACCCGCCAACATCTCTTCAAACGTTTGATCGCGGGATTCCATATATGTATTAGTCATACGTACAATCGGTTCACTGCCATAACTGATAGCCCTTGCATTTCCTGTCGGTTTCTCATTCATTTTAGCTGCCGTTTCTCTTGAGTGCAACCGGTTGGTCAGGATCCCATCCTTTATCAGATATGTTTTTTGAGTGGGGGTTCCCTCACTGTCATACTTATTATAACCCGCTTCTCCTGTCAATGTGCCATCATCTACAATAGACAATTCATCGGAACCGAAGCGTTTTCCAATTTTCATGATCTCACGGAGCTTTTTGTTTTCATAGATAAAATCAGCTTCGCTCAGATGTCCAAATGCTTCGTGTGTAAAGACGCCGCAAAGCTTTGGATCAACAATTACGGTATATTTACCGGCATCCACGGGTTTCGCGGAAAGTAAATCTACGGCTCTCTTTGTAACCTCTTCACAACTTTCTTCGAAGTTTTCAACTTTACTGTATCCCCTGAGATCTCCAATTGAATTATATGCCTGCTGCACATCCATGCCGTCCTTTGCCATTGCCATAACTGAAACACCACAGAATATATTTTCGCATACGATAAAACTGCCTTCCAGATTTGCGAAGTAAAGCGTACTGTGGGAATCCACATATCTTACACTGGAGGTCTGGATCTTCTTTGAAGATAAGATTATGTTATTGTACTTTTGACATAAATCGTGTTTGTCAATCAGCGATACGTCTGCCGGGTCAATATCAACCTGCGGTTTTACAACATCGTTAATCACACCTGTTTCTGCCAGTGAAACGTCCTTATTGCCAACCAGCGTTGCCTGCTCACATGCCATTTTGACGTAGCGAGGTAAATTTTCAATATCATTGAAAGCTACAAATCCCCATCCTCCCTTGATGAGCGCACGTACGCATCCTCCCATCATACTGCTTTCACCTATGCTCTCCAACTCCTTGCCTACATAAGAGACTCCGGTTCCTCTTCCCTCATTGATACGTATTTCTATATGATCCGCCCTGGCGGACTTTAAAGCGTTTTTAATCAGTTTTTCCATTTTAGTTTCTCCTTAACCAACTCTTCAAATTCCTCTTCATTCAAGATTGTTGTACCAAGCTTCTCTGCCTTTTCCAGTTTTGATCCCGGTGATTCACCGGCGATAAGGAAATCTGTCTTGCCGCTTACGGTTGATGATACCCTGCCACCAAGGTTCTTTATTATATCTTCGATCTCTTTCCGTGTATATCCATTTAGAGTTCCTGTTACGACAAAAGACTTTCCTGATATATCAGAAACCGTATTTGTTTCCTTATGTGAGGCATTAACATTAACACCTGCTGTCTTTAGTTTATTGATAACGTCTTGTGTATGGCTGTTTGAGAAGAAATCTACTATGCTTTTTGCCGTGATGTTGCCAATTTCAAAGATTTCCTCCAATTCTTCAACAGGCGCATTCATAAGTTTGTCAAGTGTGCCGAAGTGTTTTGATAATACTTCCGCCGCATGAGTACCAATATTCTGTATTCCTAAAGCACAGATCAGGCAGTGTAAATCTCTGACCTTGCTTTTTTCAATTGCATCGATCAGATTTTGAGCAGATTTTTCTCCCATTCTTTCCAGTGGAACAAGGTCATCAAATTTCAGTGAATAGATATCAGCATAGTCTTTAATAACCTTTTTATCTACTAATTGTTCGATCAGGGCCGGACCAATACCCTCTATATCCATTGCGTTTCTACTCGCAAAATATATGATTCTTCTTTTCGCCTGTGCAGTACAGAGGGGATTATAGCATTTCAGATAAACCTCTTCTTTAGTAACATCGCCTCCACAGGCAGGACACCTTTCCGGCACACCAAACCGTTTCTCGTTACCGGTGCGTTTCTCTTTCATAACCTTAACTACCTGTGGGATAATCTCGCCCGCTTTCCGGACAACGACGTAATCACCTATGCGAATATCCTTTCTCTCAATTTCATCGAAATTGTAAAGTGATGCCCTGCTTACCGTTGTGCCGCTGAGCGGGACAGGGTTTAATTCCGCTACCGGAGTTAATGTGCCTGTTTTACCAACCTGTACTGTTATCGCCTCGATTTTTGTGGTTGTTTCTTCCGGGTGGTACTTGTATGAAATAACCCCGCGCGGTGCTTTACTGGTTGAGCCCAGTTTATTATGAAGTGCTAATGAATTAACCTTAATGACCATTCCGTCTACCTGGTAATCAAGATTACTCCTCTTTGTTTCCCAGGAATTACAGTATGAGA
The DNA here is from genome assembly GCA_024654465.1 of Candidatus Scalindua sp. Classification (GTDB taxonomy): domain Bacteria; phylum Planctomycetota; class Brocadiia; order Brocadiales; family Scalinduaceae; genus Scalindua. The sequence goes on along the minus strand of JANLHC010000072.1, from coordinate 7,269 downwards.
CGGCTTCGTCTATATTTTTACATAATTTATAGTGCGGGTTTACGGGAAGGCCAAATTCCTTTATAGCTACAAGACATTCAATGTGGCTGGTATATTTGCTATTTCTGCCATACCCAAAGGCATAGGCAAATAAGCGGAGGGGTCTTTTGGCGGTGGTATGAGGATCAAGGAGTTTAAGGGAGCCTGCAGCCGCGTTTCTGGGATTTGCAAATAGAAGTTCGCCTTCTTCTTCCCGTCTTTGATTTAATCGCTGAAACCCTTTATTTGGCATATAAATTTCACCACGGATTTCAATTTCCGGTGGTATCCTGGTATGATTTGCGCATAAAAATCGTAAGGGTATGTCCTTTACCGTTCTTAAATTCGTTGTGACGTCATCTCCCCTGAAACCATTTCCTCTTGTGGCGCCACGTGTGAAAACTCCATTTTCATACCATAGTGTAATTGCGACACCATCAATTTTATGTTCTACAACATATTCTATATCATCGACCTGCCCGACTACCCGTCCGAATGGCATGGCCGGGCGGGCGTCATTCGGGCGGGCATCTTTTAACATCCGCTTGATCCTTTTGTCAAATTCTCTTAATTCCTCATCTGAGTACGTATTTTCAATGCTGAGCATAGGTATCCTGTGTTCAAATGGTGCAAATTCTGAAACAGGTTCGCCGCCTACGCGTTGAGTTGGGGAATCAGGTGTGATAAATTGTGGGTAGGAACTTTCAAGATTTTTCAGTTCTATCATCAGTTGATCATATTCATAATCCCCAATCTCCGGCATATTATCGACATAATATTTTCCATCGTGGTATCGTATCTTTGCGCGAAGGTTTTCAATCTTATCAATCACGTTCTTATTCACATTTATTCTCGTCCTTAGCCGGAAAAATACGGAAATTTGAGCTGAAATGCCAAAATATGCAACTGTGGCTTCAAATCGTCCATTATTTTTTAAATTTTTTTAAATAATACACAAGCTTTAGATGAAAGACAAAGGTATTTTATTTACTGTTGTAGATTACACAATACCATTCGAAATAAGTGTTTTCCCCTTTCCTTATAAGCGAAAAACCTTGACAATAAAATCTGTTTTTAATAGACTTTAAGGCTTATATTTTAAAGATATTTATAAACCCATTGCGGGATGATTTTTTACCTGCCTTCACATTATTTCCCGCCAGTGCGGGCGACATAACCATTTTAGGTCAGGGACATAGATTCAGGAACGAATTACTCATTTCTGTTTAAATAATCTTAAAATCTTTCTGTAGCCAATTTTGTTAATGAATCATTAACTTTATGTTAAGGGGTTGTAATGTTTGGAAAAGAAAAAGAATCAAAAGAATTTTTTGAAGTATTCAAAAAGCCACAGAATGCAGAAGATAGATGTGACAGTAAAGTGCTTCAAAGAGATCAAGTGAATCCAACGGTTTTACCCCGACCGGATCATAGGAAAAGTGAAAATAATACAGTACCCAACACTCTCGTAAATGAAAACAGAGAGACGGAACAACTGAGTTGGATTAAGGACTCACGAAAAGAGAGAGAGGTTCCAGCCGATACAATAAAAACGAGAAGGCCATCTCGCAATGAAGTTGTTATTAAACAGGAAACTTTGATTTTCGGCGCATTAGGCGCAGTTTTTTTATCATTAGCGTGTTTTTTTGTCGGTTATAAAGTTGGCATTAAAAACGTATTAAATCTGGTGGCACTGGAGAAATCTGTTGAATATGAATATCCTGCGTTGGAAGGTGGGATTAAGTCAATACCTGAGGGTAAGAAGATAAATGTTGTAGATTTATCAACAGAAAAACCCTCAATGGCAACCGGTGAAATGGCTGAAAATATCAAATGGACTCTTCAGATTATATCCTACAGCGATACAAAACTACATATTAAGAAGGCACGTGATCTGGCAAAGGCTATCAAAAATATGACGAATTACAATACATTTGTCGCAAAGAGGGGGAAGGAAATTGTTGTATGTGTGGGTAAATTTAATTCTAAGGATAGTAACGAACTAACGACGGCTTTAAATGAAATCAGCAAGTTAGAGTACGAAGGGAAAAAGCAATTCGCAAGTAGCTATCCAATTCAGGTTCGATAAGTAAGAAAGGGAAAAAATGAGTATTGACAAAAGTCTTAAAACAATGGGTAAATTGGTCAGGCAGAGAAATGTTCTTACAAGACCGGAACGTATCAAATATTTAATGGATGAAGGTTTATGGGATGAGAAAAAATCTGTGTACGGTTTGCCCAAGGTAAAAATTATAAAGATAAAGAAGAAGGCAAAGGTGAAAAAAGCTGCCGTGGCTACGGATGGTAAGGAAAAGGCTTCCTGATGATCGCCGATCGAATGCGGGGATTTGAAGCATCCGGGATAAGAAAGGTATTCGATCTTGCACAAAAGATTAAGAATCCGGTTAACCTCAGCATCGGACAACCGGATTTTGATATCCCTGAAGCGGTAAAGAACGAAGCAATAGAAGCAATAAAAGGAGGCTTTAACCGATATACAAGAACCCAGGGTATACCAGAGCTTAGTGAAAAGATTCTGGAAAAAGCAAGAAAAGAACGCGGTATCAAGGGCGAAAGCATAATGATTACTTCCGGCGTGGCCGGAGCTTTAACCCTTGCGTTTATGGTTCTCATAAACCCTGGAGATGAGGTTCTTGTGCCGGACCCGTACTTTGTGTCATTTAAACATCTCGTGAATTTTTGCGGAGGTAAGGCAAAGTTTATTGACACATATCCTGATTTTGAACTCACCCCTGAACGCATCTTACCACTAATAAGTCCGCGCACTAAAATCCTCATTATTAACAGTCCGTCCAATCCTACAGGTGTAGTTTGCAACCCGCAACGTCTTAAGGAAATTAGCGACATTGCAAGAAAACACAACCTGATAATTATTTCAGACGAAATATACAAGAAGTTCGTTTATGACATAGAATATCAGAGTATCGGAAAATATCACGAAAATACGGTAACCTGTAACGGTTTTTCCAAATCATACGCAATGACCGGATGGCGATTAGGCAGTGCAATTGGTCCTGCAAAGATTATTGATGGAATGATGAAACTTCAGCAGTATACATATATTTGCGCTCCCTCATTTGCGCAGGTGGCCGGAGTAAAGGCCATGGATATTAATATGGATGCGTATGTCGAAGATTACAGAAAGAAACGTGATTTCGTTTGTGATGGTCTTAAAGAGAGTTACAAGTTAATCAGGCCTGACGGTGCGTTTTATGCGTTCCCTCAAGTACCATGGGGAACTGATGAGGAGTTCGTTACGGAGGCGATAAAGCATGATTTGTTGATCATACCAGGCAGTGTATTTTCAGAAAAGAAGACTCATTTCAGAATCTCTTACGCCGCAACATTCGATACATTAGGGCGTGGAGTTGAAATACTGAACTCCATGGCATAACCTGCCCGATTTCAGATTCACATCTTTCACTCCGCATTCAGAAATAAGAAATCTACAATCCAATACCGCTCTGTTTTGTATGTTTTCCCTGAATCTTCCTACTGAGTCGAACCTGAAAGTTGCTTCACAAGGGGCGCCTCCCGACAGAGTCGGATCTGTGAGCTGTCTACAGGGCCGTCCTCCCGCCAGGGGCGGATCTTGAAGCTGCCTATAGGGTCGTCCTCAGGCGACAGGCGGCCTGCATTCAATAGCTGATAAAATCTTCTGTAGGCTATTACTAAAAGAACAACTTTATGGTGCCGGTTTCCTTCTTTATACTTTCTTTCAGTGATTGTTGGAATCTGCTCAGATCAGATACATTCCAGTCTATTCCAAACGACTGGGATAGCTTTATCGCGTCACCGTAGAAAAGTTCGGTCTGAAAATAATCTCCTTCTTCATCTTCAACCTGCATTTCGTAAACATGGGTAAGAATATCGGCGGTATGTACAATTATCGGAAAGAGAGATTTCCTGTCTGCTTCCTGTGGGCGATGATGATAGCCGACTGCGGTTAGCAGGTTTTCAGGAAACATCCACTTTTTCAGTAGTTGCATTCCAACTTCATCATGAGTCATCCCAAAGACATCTTTCTCTGCTTCAAAGGACGTGTATTTTATTTTCAAAGGATTCATGATTTCTAACTGCATCATAAATTCACTGGGAAAGGTGACATACATGGCCAATTTCCCTATATCGTGGACCAGGCCTGCTACAAATAATTCACTGCTTTCGATTTTCAAATCAACAGCAATATTCTTTGCCGCAAGAGCACAATAGAAGGAGTGCCTCCAGAATTTGTTAATGTCAAATTTCCCATCCTGCTTTAGATTCTTAAAACTCTCAAATGCAACGGAAGATATAACAAGATTCCTGATTTCCTTGAATCCCAATATGGTTACTGCGTGTTGCAGGGATGAAATTTCTCGTGTAAGTCCATAAAATGGAGAATTCGCTATTTTAAGTATCTTTGTAGTAAGGGATACGTCCGGACTAATAATTCCCATGAGATCATTTGCTGAACTTTTCTGGTCAGCAGTGATTTCTATAACACGAAGCGCCACGGTTGGCAGAGTAGGTATTGATTTAATTCTGGCAATGAGAGTTGCTGCTGCATGAGAGCTCATGCTGGTAAATTCTCCAATTTTCAAATAATTTTGTCAAAAACTATGTTTTAATGCTTGTTTTTCTTCCTCACGCCAAGGCGTCAAGAACGCTAAGAAAAGAAAACTACTTTACAAAAAATATATGCAGATACCTTGTTCTCTGCGACTCTGCATGAAAATGCCTCATTTTTTCTCACCAACTTTTTCACGTGTTTGTTCTAAAACCTCTACCGGCACCGAAAAAAGTTCTTGTCTCTCAATGATATCAAAAAACAAAGAAACCAGTGTCGGATCAAACTGTGTGCCGGCCTTATCTGCAAGTTCTACAACCATTTCTTCCGGAGATAGTTTCGCCTTATACAGCCGTCCGGATAGCATAGCCGTGATTGCATCAGCCATCGCAAATATTCGAGCGCCAAGGGGGATTTCATTTTCTTTAAGCCCATCGGGATAACCGGTTCCATTAAAGTTTTCATGATGATATTGAAGTATCGACTTTTCGTTGGCAAAAAAATCGAACAAGTCGATCAGTTCTGATAACATATACGGATGGTCTTCAATCTCAATTCTCTCCTCTTTGTTTAACACTTTATCTTTAGCTTTTAAAGTTTTCTTCAGCAAAACTTTAAAATTGTCGTGAAAATTTGCTGCACGTTGAAAAGTTTCAATAATAGTGGGAGGAAGGGCAAGCTTTTCACCGATGAGTTTAATGTATCTCTTTACATCGTGATTATGTTGCTTGTGGTCCTCGCCACATATATCACGGGTCAAAAGTTCTAAAGATTCTATAGATGATTTTTTTGTTTTTTCTAAAATCGCTGAAAGACCTTCCTTCAGGTGTCCTAAATTTTTATCTTCACTGATTTTATTGACCTCAGATATCCGGGAAGGTTTCTTAATGTAAACGGTGACCCTGTTTCTTCCTTCTGCCTTAGATCGGTAAAGTGCTTTGTCTGCACATGCTATAATCTCTTTACCTTCTACTAATTGATGCTGTTTTACAGATGCAATACCTATACTCACGGTTACCGTTGTTGAATTGTGACCATCGTCATACATCTTTTTCTCACATGTAGCACGGATTTTTTCAGCTACTTTTTGTGCCTCGGCAACACCGGTATTCGGGAGAAGTACCATGAACTCTTCTCCTCCATATCGAATTGAAATATCAGTTTTCCGCGCATTTTGCTTTAACTCCGCAGAAAATTCTCGTAACACAAAATCACCAAAGGCGTGTCCAAAGGTATCGTTTACATTTTTGAAACAATCCAAATCAAGCAGTAGGCAGGATAAATCGGTTTGGTATCTCAGCGCACGGGCAAACTCCTTTTCAAGGATGTCTACCATGTAGTGACGATTGTACAGATCCGTTAAATTATCAATGGTTGCCTGTTTTTCAAAATTGTCACGTACTGACAAAAGCTCTTTATTCAATTCAACAATACGTTTTCCAACCTTCAGGCGGGCTCTGAGTTCATTATGATTGAATGGTTTGGTAATATAGTCGTCTGCCCCCGCCGCCATTCCCTTGACAAAATCATCCTGCGTGTCTTTCGATGTAAGCAGCATGATAAACGTATACGGATCTCTGGTCAGTTTTCTAACCTTACGGCATATCTCTAAACCGTCCATACCCGGAATCATCCAATCAAGTATTAGAAGATTCGGTGGATTTTCTGACTGAATAATTTTCCAGGCATCAAGACCATTCCTGCATAATACAACCTCAAAATCCATGTCTGTCAAAAACTTTTCCAATCTGCGCCGTGTTATATTATCGTCTTCTGCAATTAATATTTTCATTCAACAAATTCCTTTAACGAATTCACCAGGCATTCTACCTCTTTCATCAAAGTATCATAAGCCTCTTCAGCTTCGTCCAGTTTGCTTTCCTTGCCCATTATCTCCAATTGTAAAGCTGCTTCAAAAGCGGTTTTTTCCTCAAAATTAGCAACAGCTCCCTTCAGCTTGTGGGCCGATCTCTCCAGATCCTTGCTGTTGCGGTTGTCAACAGCTTCCTTAATTCCGGAAAGTTGTTCCTGAATGTCGTTTATAAATATCTCTATCAGTTCTGTTAAAAACTCTTTTTCTCCATCAAATCTTTTGAGTATCTCATCCTTATCAAATACTTTATTGCTTTCCATTTGCCTTCCATTAAGATCAACATCGTTACTTATGAATATGACTCCAGGTAGCTTAACAGGAGTTTGATTGTTCTTCCAACTAAATTTATGCATAGGAATTTCAAAGTTGCCACAAAGTCACTAAGTTTTTCTTTGTGGCTTGGTGCCTTAGTGGCGAAAAGTCGCTGCCGGAGGCAGCTTAATTTAATATCTGGAAATTACAATGTTAGATACACTTCGACTTCGCTCAGTGTGACATCGTTTTCTGCCTCGATCTACTGCCTGGCAAAGTACTTCAAACTTGTCCAGCACTGTTGTGCAGGCCTTAATGTCCTTCGCTTCTGCCGCTTCTTCCAGTATTATTGCGGTTTCAGTCAATATTGGATATCCATAGCTGCCTCCTGAACTGATGCAGATGATAATTGTAGTTTTATTCCGTTACTCAGGCTCCCGTCTATTGCATCGGTAAGTTTCTTAAATGTTGCAAACTCCTCAACTTGATCAAAATACCATATATTTGAGGAAACCAGAATTTCTTTTGAATCCAGAATACATATATGCCCAACCTG
>JANLHC010000070.1 GCA_024654465.1 Candidatus Scalindua sp. | reverse complement strand
CTCTTTTATAATTTGTTCTTCTCCTGAAGCCAGTGCTTTTGCAAGCGGAATAAAGTATTCCTTAAGTTCAAAATCTTCTTCCTGCGCTGCAAGCGCCTGTGCCCAGTACAGCGTAAGATAGAACTGGCTTCCTCTGTTATCCAACTCGCCTACCTTGCTTGATGGTGACTGGTTGTTATCCAGGAGCTTTGCTGTTGCCTGATCCAGCGCTTTGGCCACAATACCCGCTTTCAAATTTTGGCGTGTGTCGCAGAGGTACTGCAAAGACGCGGCAATAGCTGCAAACTCGCCAAGTGAATCCCACCGTAAATGCCCTTCTTCCATAAACTGTTGAACATGTTTGGGTGCTGAGCCCCCCGCACCAGTTTCAAACATTCCACCTCCGTTCAACAGGCCAACGATTGAGAGCATTTTTGCGCTGGTGTTAAGCTCAAGTATGGGAAACAAATCAGTCAAATAATCACGCAAAATATTTCCTGTAATTGAGATCGTATCCATGCCCTCTTTAACACGCCGCAGCGTGTAGCGGATGGCTTCAACCGGGGACATAATTTGAATATTCAAATCACCTTCCGGATCAAGAACGCCCAGGTAGTGATTTACTTTTTTAATAAGCTCCGTATCATGCGCCCTGTTTTTGTCTAACCAGAAAACAGCCGGTGAGCCGGTTGCCCTGGCTCTTTCAACTGCCAGTTCAACCCAGTTTTTTACCGATGCATCTTTAACCAGGCACATGCGCCAGATATCACCCTCTTCGACGCGATGTTCGTGCAGTGTTTTGCCCGCCGCATCAATAACCCTGATCGTGCCATTTCCGGGCGCTTTAAACGTATTATCATGGGAGCCGTACTCCTCGGCTTTTCCTGCCATAAGACCGACATTGGCAACACTGCCCATTGTCGCAGGATCAAACGCGCCATTTTCTATGCAGAATTTTACGGTTTCGTCATAGATACCGGCATAGCTGGTATCCGGAATAACAGCGTTAACATCACGTGCTTTTCCATCAGGCCCCCATGCTTTTCCGCCGTCACGAATGATCGGCGGCAGAGATGCGTCAATAATCACATTACTCGGAACATGTAAATTAGTTATGCCCTTATCTGAGTTTACCATGTAGAGATCGGCCTGTGCATCAAGGCATGTCTCTATATCGGTTTCAATTTCCTCTCTTTGTGATTCAGGCAAGCTCTTGATTTTGGTATAGACATCACCCAGACCGTTGTCAGGATTAACACCCAATTCTTCGAAAACAGCCGCATGTTTATCAAAAACATCTGAGAAAAACACTTCAACTGCCTGGCCAAAGATAATCGGATCAGAAACCTTCATCATCGTGGCTTTAAGATGTAGAGAGAACAGGACACCCTTTCTCTTAGCATCTGCGATCTGTTCAGCAAGGAATGCGCGCAAGGCTTTGCGACTCATGAACGTCGCATCAACAACTTCGCCGTCCTGAAAGGATAATTTGTCTTTCAGGACGGCGACCTGTCCATCTTCGCCAACAAACTCAATTCTGGCACTGCCAACAGACGAACTTGAGATAGTAACTGACTTTTCATTGGAAAAGAAATCCCCTCCGTTCATATGGGTCACGTGAGTTTTTGAATCAGGATTCCACTTACCCATTTTGTGTGGATGCTTCCTGGCGTACTCTTTCACCGCTGCCGGTGGCCTGCGGTCTGAATTACCGTCTCTTAACACCGGGTTTACCGCACTTCCCAAAACGGTTTTATATCTTGCCTGGATATCTCTTTCTGCTTCTGTCCGAGGAGCTTCCGGATAATCCGGTATGTCATATCCATGTTCTTGCAATTCAGCGATAGCCGTTTTGAGCTGTGGTATAGACGCGCTGATATTCGGCAGTTTGATTACATTGGCAGTCGGACTTTTAACAAGCTTACCGAGCTCGGCCAGGGCATCAGGTTGTCTCTGCCCTGCGTCCAAATTGTCAGGGAAATTAGCAATGATGCGTCCAGCCAGAGAGATATCCTTGGTACCTATTGTTATTCCTGCAGCTTTTGCAAAATGCTTTACAATAGGGAGAAATGAAGAGGTAGCCAGTGCAGGCGCTTCATCTGTAATAGTATAAATAATATCCGGTTGCTGTTCTTGTTCTGACATGTTTTTATTACGCATTCTCTCTAATAATTTCTAACTATTTTTCATTGTATTATACGATTCTGAGTTCAATGTTCAATAGAGATAAGTATTTTTTTATCTCATCTAATTATGCTGGAAGAAATTAAAGCAGGAACCGTCAGAAGGTAGAGATTGTTATACATTGAAGAGGGAATAATACCTGTAAACACTACTTGGAGAAATACAATGAAAGCCGATCAAATTATGTTAGTCCAAAAAACCTTTGAGAAAATACGTCCTATTTCCGAAGTTGCCGCAGAGTTGTTTTACAATCGTCTTTTTGAGTTAGCTCCCTCGTTGAAATCACTTTTTAAGGGAGATATGAAGACTCAAGGTAGAATGCTTATGCAGATGTTAGATTATACGGTTTCCGGTCTTAATAAACCTGATTCAATAATACCCGTAGTTCAGGATTTGGGAAGATGCCATGTTGGGTATGGAGTTAAAGAAGAGTATTACGAAACTGTCGGTGAAGCGCTTCTCTGGACTTTAGAACAGGGCATGGGTAAAGACTTTACACCAGACGTCAAGGATGCCTGGGCTGAAGCATACAAACTTTTGTCAGACACCATGAAAAGCGTTCACTAATCGTTTTTCTTTGCGCTCTTAAAGGTTTCTTGTCCTCAGCGCCTTTTGTCCGGGAAGCGGTGAATATTTATTTCTTTCCTTTTCTTTCTTTGTCTGTGCAAGTCTGTGGCTAACAATGGTTCTTTGATCCCTGTCAAGGCTTCGTCCACATCTTTGTCAGTGGAAGAGCAATAGCGCATGATAACGTTTACAGCGTTAGCGTTTTGTTTTACGACCCCCTTCGTTTTGGTCTGGCAGAGCCATCTATTAAAGCATTTTCCTCTTCATGCGTAAGGAACCTCCACTGGGATGAGGGTATATCAAGTTTAACAGGACCTATCTGTATCCGCTTTAGATCCAGCACCTTTAAAGGTGTATGAGATTGCGAGTCTTGAAGAGCACCAAAAACACGTCGAATGTGCCGGTTCTTTCCTTCTGTCAGTTCTACCATCAACCGGGTTTTAGGACCTGCATATCCTAACGTCTTCACCCCTTTAAACTTCAACATATCTATTGACGTTTTAACACCCTGCAGTGTCTGTTGCAGTTGCTCTTCAGTGATTCGTCCACGAATAGATACTTCATAAAATTTTGAGAATTTACCCGGCTGTGTCAGAAGATCACTCAATCCACCTTCACGAGTAAAAAGCAGCAAACCTCTCGAATCCCTATCTAGACGGCCTACAGGTATCCACCTGTCTTCAAGCACAAACCTGGGCAGAATACCATAAACCGTCTTACGGCTTTTTTCATCAGATAGAGTGACAATCGTCCCTTTAGGTTTGTGGAACATTATGAACCTGCGAGGTTTTGACGTAATATTGGTTTTCATCATATTTTAATCAGGAGAAAATCAGACTGTTCTTATTTCACTTAATCCTCAAAGTCAGGATATAGTTTCTTAATACATACCGGACAGATACTGTGACTAAACTCTGCTTCAGAACGATCACGAATGTATTCTTCGATTTGGTTCCAATAACCGTTGTCATCTCTAATTTTTTTGCAGGAAGCGCATATTGGAAGAAAACCTCTTAAAACTTTTACTTTTTCAAGAGCAACCTTCAGTTCGGAAATTGATTTTTCGCGTTCACTCTCCGCATCCTTACGATCGGTAATATCCAGTATGGCTCCGATTAAGCCACTAACTTCCTCGTTACTATCATAGAATGTCGCTTTATGAAAAATCACTTTCCTTATACGGTCTGATTTGTTTTTGACCTCAAACTCATAAATTTGAGTTCCTGGGTTATTAAATAGTTCCATATCCTTTTCATGGTAACCGTCTGCAAGTTCTTCAGGAGCAACATCATAAACAGATTTCCCGATAATCTCTCTCTTACTTATACCTAAAAAACCCTCAAACTCTTTATTGCATCCTAAATATATCCCTTCTCTGTTTTTGTAGAAAACAGGTACCGGAATAGCATTTAACAGTTCCTGCTGGAATGCCAGGGAATCAACCAGCTTGTTTTCAGAACTCATTATTTCATGAATCGGTATTTCTGAATTATTATTTCCTGTTTCTCGTTCAGAAACTCCTGGAATCCATTTCTGAAATCCGATTGCAAGAAGAGCAAACCCGAAAAGGTATCCAACTACTTTTTCAAGAAGTGATTGATATACATTGTCTCCGATGACGATGTATTTATTTAATGAAGGAAAATTATCGGTGATATCAATAAGGGTGCCAAAAAGGATCAGGGCAAATCCATAAAGAATGAATTTGTTTCTATTTTTCTTTTTGTCATTCAGCAACAGAAAATAGAACGTTGTCCCTACTATAATTACCAGCAAACTTTCTACTATAATATCAGTCATTTAAGGAGTGTTTTTTTCTTATATATATTATTCGGAGCATATTTCACGAAGTATACCTTTGCTGAAACACCAGTACGAAAGGCACAAACAGATGGCAACCGAACCTATCGAAAATAAAACAAGCACGAACATCCATGTAAATTAGAAACTATAGAATACAATTAAGGCTCTAATTAAATTCAAATCTGTTTTCTATCGCTCTGTCATACATCTCTTCTATCATGTCAAAGAAAAGATCATAACATTTCTGCATAACGTACCTTGCTGTCTCCGCTTCTTCAACCGTCAATGTCTGACTCTCAAACTTCTCCGGATCACAACCATGTAAGTGACCGGGCTCATACCCAAGGTGGACATCGCCGAAGTAATTGCTCTCGATTGCTCCTGCTGTACAGTTATGTGAAACAAGAAAGAAGGTGTTACCCAACTCCTCTATAACACGAATAAGACAGTACCGTACTAATGGATTTGAAGCCATCTGCGTAAGATTTGCGATCCTATAGGCAACCAGTCTGCTATTTTTAATATTATCATTCCACAGAAATTCCAGGCAATCGGCAAAGGTAAAATCTTTGAGTTTGTCCTGTAAATTCCGCATATCCTTATTAATCAGAGAATTGTGCTCCGCATCCGTTGCGGCGTGACTGTTAATCTGCTCTTCAAATTCATCAGCAGGTTCTTCATAAGGAAGTATATAGTTGTTGATGTCAGAAAATGAATTGGCAAAGTACGTAAAATATGGCAGCCAGTTCAACCTCTTTGAGGCGGGAATACTCTCATCCTCCATATACTTAATAAGCCGACTTTGTTTAAAATCTTCCTTCATCTGAAAAACAGGAAAAACAACGTCTTTCACAAGTACTCTATCTTTTTCCATTTTACTCACCTCCATTCTTTAAACAGGATCGTTTAACTTTTCTATCTGTACTAAATTAGTATTATAGGTAGATCCCCCGCCCATATCCGC
>JANLHC010000066.1 GCA_024654465.1 Candidatus Scalindua sp. | reverse complement strand
CCGGCAGCGACTTTTCGCCACTAAGGCACCAAGCCACAAAGAAAAACTTAGTGTCTTAGTGACTTTGTGGCAACTTTGAAATTCCTAAACATAAATATAGCTAAAAAATTTCACAAGTCAAGTGTTTGCAGTACAATACGTCAAATATATTATTATGATGAAAGAGTAAAACAGAAACTCTGTAATTGCGAAGAGTATGTGTTAAGTACAATGCAGAAACTTAACCAAACACTACTGAATATTTCTAATATTTATCATTGCAACAATACATATTCTCTGATATCATGAAAAATTAATTAAATTCACCGTAGATAAACACTTATAGAATTGCACAGACGTTCTAAGTGTTATAAATTTTTTAGATATTTTAATTAATGGAGACAAGCTTAAATGAGAAAAGAAATTCATCCTGAAATTATGGAGACAACTGTTACCTGCGGTTGTGGAGAATCCTTTGTAACGCGGTCAACAAAAAGCAAAATTCATGTCGAAGTATGCTCTAAGTGCCATCCTTTTTACACGGGAAAACAGAAATTTGTTGATAGTGCCGGAAGGGTTGAAAGATTTAAACAGAAATTCAACTGGACTCAGGATTCAGCTAAAGGTGGTTCCGGTAATCCAGTCGAGAGTAGTAATTCTGATACCCAGGAGGCTGTTGCCGTAGAAGAAAAACCGGAGACCGGTAGTGCAGATTAACGACAAACTGTTAAAGAAGCTGAAGGAGATGTTTGAGCGTAATAATGAACTGGAAAAACATTTATCTGATCCGGTGATTATTGCGGACAATACCAGATATACCTCTTATGTTAAAGAACACGGCAAGCTTTCAAAATTCGTAACCAAATATCTACTACTGGATAAAACACTCAAACAAAAAGAAGAGGCAAGTATAATCATTTCCGAAAATAGTGGCGATAAAGATTTATACGAAATGGCCAGGGATGAACTGGACAGCCTTGAAGAAAAAGAGATAAAACTTTTTGAAGAGGTTAAAGGGTGTTTCTATACGGAAAGTGGTGATGCCACTAAGAGTGCGATAATGGAAATCCGTGCAGGAACCGGTGGCGATGAGGCAGCGCTATTCGCCGCAGACCTTTTTAAGATGTACTCAAGATATGCAGAAAAACAAAAATGGAAAATTGAAATGATGGACTCCAGCCTTACGGAAATTGGAGGTTTTAAAGAGGTAACCTTTTCCATTGAAGGGACATCGGTTTACAGTAAGTTATGTTTTGAAAGCGGAACTCATAGAGTGCAGAGAGTTCCTTTCACAGAAACAAGCGGAAGGATACACACCTCAGCAGCAACGGTCGCTGTCTTACCGGAAGTAGAAGAAGTTGATGTTAATATTGACCCAAAAGACATAACTGTTGACACGTTTCGTTCCTCCGGGCCAGGAGGGCAGAAGGTTAACAAAACCAGTTCTGCCATCAGGATTGTCCACTTGCCTACCGGCCTGGTTGTCAAGTGTATGGATGAAAAATCTCAGCACAGAAACCGTGCAAAAGCAATGCGTGTACTTCGAAGCCGTCTCTATACTTTTTATCAGGAACAGACCAAAAACAAACGTGATAATACACGACGTTCTCAGATCGGTTCCGGAGACAGAAGTGAAAAGATCCGTACATACAACTTCCCCCAGAACAGAGTAACGGACCACAGGATCAATCTCAATCTATACAATCTGGAAAAAATAATGCTTGGAGAAATTGACGATTTGATTGCGGCGATGACAGAATACGGAAAGCAGGAAAAAATGAAGGAATTAGCCGAAATCCTGTAAAACCCTAATTAAGAACATGAGAGATATTAAAAAGGCAAATACAATTCGTAATAGTCTGAAATTGGCAACTGCAATATTAAAGAAATCTGAAATTGAATTTCCTGAAACAGATGCCGCTACACTTTTAGCATATGCCTTATCGTGCGACAGGGCCTGCCTCTATACAAATCCGGATAATATTATTGATGAAGCCGACATCTGCAATTACAACGAATTAATATATAAAAGAGCCAGTCATGTCCCTCTGCAATATATTACGCGACGGGTAGAGTTTATGTCACTCGATTTTACAGTTGATGAACGTGTATTAATTCCACGACCGGAAACGGAAATACTTGTAGAAACAGTCCTGAGCAAAGCAAATGATAAGAAATTTCCAGACAAGAGTATAATCATTATGGAAATAGGTACCGGCTCAGGCAACATCGCCGTATCTCTGGCTAAAAACCTGAGTAAAGTTGTAGTATATACAAACGATATCTCACAGGATGCTTTATCACTCGCAAAAGAGAATATTCAAGCACATGGGGTTGC
>JANLHC010000055.1 GCA_024654465.1 Candidatus Scalindua sp. | reverse complement strand
CATAAAACATTTGAAACGAGTGCAAATACAACCGAATCAAAACTAACTAAATTGGTTGACAATATAACGCTTGCAAACAATAGCAATGTTAATACTGTCGGAGCTGCAATGCAGTCAAATACATCATCTGATAACTCCACCTTTAATAATCAAGGAACAGATGCCAACAATAATTTCAGCTCAAATACTGTTAACAACAATCAAAAAACCAGACCAGAAACAAATTTTAATAGTACTTTATTGCAGGTTAACAGCGCTGCAAATCCGCCAGGAACGATAGGCAATGATGTCGCAGACAATATTGTTCAAAGTGCAAAATTATATACGCAAGGAGGCACGTCTGAAGTAAAAGTGCAACTTAGTCCGCCTGAACTTGGAACTATCAAACTGGAGTTTAAAGTTGAAGATGATGTTTTAGAGACAAAGATTACTGTCGAAAGATCATCAGTAAAGGATGCTATTGAAAAAGACATTCCAAGGTTGAGAGAGCTTATTTCTAATGCAGGCATTGATGTCGGTAAACTCGATGTTTCGTTGCAAGATAAAGAAAATAATAAAATGGACTTTATGAACAACGATTTTCACTCAGACTCAAAGAACAAAAACACTCAAAATTCTTTACATCAGGAAAGCGAATATCATGAAGATAATTTAGTCGAAGAGGCAATGCCAAATAATACGGAACCAACGCAAATTAACTATTTAGTATAAAAAGGAGATAATTATGAGCCCTACAACAGCAATGGCCAGTCCAACCGTAAGTAAAGATGAATTCTTAAAACTTTTTGTAGCACAACTTAAAAACCAGAGCCCTATGGATCCTTTAAAGGGACATGAGTTCATAGCACAACTGGCTCAATTCAGTTCCGTTGAACAACTTACCAGCCTCAATGCATCGTTTGCAGATACAATGAAATTTCAACAGTTGACAGGAGGCAGTGAGTTCATTGGAAAGAAGGCTACATTTGTCGATCCGGTTCTCGGAGGTACTGCTGAAGGAGTGATACAAGGTGCAATGACACTTGACAACTCAATTTCAGTCGTTATAGGAAATAAAGAGATTCCAATAGCCAATGTAACAGGCATATTTGAGAACAAATAAATATTCTAATGATTTTAGAAAGGAGTAAACAATGTCGACATCATCACTAGTCGCGGGAATATCAGGTCTAAAAACGTCACAAGTTTCGCTAAACGTAATTGGAGATAATTTGGCCAACTTAAATACATCCGGCTTTAAAGCATCCCGTGTTAATTTTGCTAACGAATTATCACAAACTATAAGATCCGCGCAGTCACCATCTGGTGGCATTGGCGGAAGAAATCCAATACAGATTGGTACCGGTACTACAGTTTCAAGTATTGATAAGGATTATTCTCAGGGCAATATGACACCTACAGGACGTCCAACTGACCTTGCAATACAGGGTGATGGGTTTTTTATGCTGACGAATTCTTTTCAGGATTTTTACACAAGGGTAGGCTCATTCAACCTGGACAAAAATAATGACCTTGTTGATTCAGGAACCGGTCTTAAAGTAAAAGGTACTTCCGGAACCGGTATAAATGTTCCTGTTAACTCAACTGTAGCAGGTAAGGCTACAACAAAATCATCTTTATCAGGAAATCTAAATTCTGAATTTACTACGGGAGCGGTTAACCAGGTTATGACATCCGGTCCGTATACCGTAGTGGGGACCGGAACTACACGTGTGCTGACCGGTTCAATTGACCCTACCGCATCTACATCAGTCACGGGAGTAGGTACCGCCTTTACAACCGAATTGGCTGTTGGTGATAAGATAAACGTCAACGGAGAGATAAGAAAGGTCGTTACAATTACAAGCGATACGGCTTTAACAGTTGATGGAGCCTTTACAGACACTGCTGCTGATGCGGCACTAACAGCTGGTACTGGCGTACTGACAGGCTCAATTGACCCTGCGGCATCTACAACAGTCACGGGGGTCGGTACTCTATTTACAAAAGAACTGGCAGTTGGTGATCAAATAACCGTTTCAGGAGAGACTAGAACAATTTCAGCAATCGCATCCGATACATCCCTGACTGTTACTGTCGCGACCACAGACACCGCTAATGATACCAGTGTAATGACTGATTCCATGGCGGTTGCCGGCTTGAACGACCTTACCCTCAATACAACAGATTATGTTGCAGGCGATAAGATTAATGTCGTTGGGACAGAACATAATGGTACTACCCTGACACAAAGCTTCGTTTACGGAACGGGAACCGGGCAAGATGGTATAACATTGGGTGCTCTCAGGGACTTTATTACTTCAAATTTCGGTACAGCAGCGGCATCAATTGATACAAGCGGCAATATGCTCGTTACTGCAGACCCGGCGGGTCAATCAGAACTGTCAATAAACATTACTGATGCAACAGCAAACACAGGAGTCACAGCTTTTAGTAGTTTTACTACTAGTACCGCTGGAACGGGAGACGTATATGTGACCAGCATACCGGTGTTTGATACCCAGGGTTCATCCCATCTGATATCCCTCACTTTTGAAAAGACAGCCAGCAACACATGGGATTTGACACCGACTATGAAAGCCACTGAAGGCTCTGTTTCCGATGCTGTTACGGCCGTAACCTTTAATGCCGATGGCTCATTTTCTTCTATTACCGGAACATCAGCCATAACTATAACCTATCCGGATGCTACTACACAGACGATAACTCTTGACTTTGGCACACCAAATACGTTTGGCGGCATAACCCAATTTGGCGGTACATCATCAGCTGCATCAATTAGT
This sequence comes from Candidatus Scalindua sp., assembly GCA_024654465.1. Lineage (GTDB taxonomy): Bacteria > Planctomycetota > Brocadiia > Brocadiales > Scalinduaceae > Scalindua. The sequence goes on along the minus strand of JANLHC010000055.1, from coordinate 8,629 downwards.
CAGGATGGACATGAAGAAGGTTTCTTCTCTTCTACAACAACAAATCCTGATGGAACAGTAATTGCCCTATTCACTAACGGTGAAACAAAGACGGTGGGACAGCTTCAATTAGTAACCTTTAGTAACCCTGCCGGGTTATCATCAAATGGAAACAATCTCTTATCTCGAAGCCTTGCTTCAGGTGAGGCCACCCTGACGACAGCACAATCCGGAAGAGTTGGTAGTATTCTCAGCGGTGTTTTAGAATCTTCTAACGTTGATATAGCAGAGGAGTTCACTAAATTAATTGTTTCACAGAGAGCATTCCAGGCCAATTCACGAACGATAACTACAACTGATGAGATGCTGAAGGAACTGGTCAATATAGTAAGATAATCAAATAGAAGACACTCAGCCTGAATTGAGCGATTACTAAACAAATCGTTCGATTCAGGCTTATTTCTATTTACTTAACATATCTGCGAACTCAGTCTCAATTCAAATTAAAACATGTTTTTTTAAGATGATAGTGATAAATCTTGCCACAATCACAAAACAGGTAAACAGTCATCCCTAACTCATCGTAATAGCCGTATTAAATTATCTGAAAACCGGAAGGAGGAAGCTTTTTCTACAAATTGTGGAAATAATTGCCCTGGAACATTCAAATAACTGATAATACCACTCCAATAATATATAGTAAAAACCAGTCTAAATCGCATAAGCCCTAAGTTTTACCGTCTTTACACAGAGAACATTAAATTAATTTTTTTTTAATCAATTTTGGCATAAATATAGCTATCTCTAATGGTAGTCCTTTATTTTATTTAATAATTACGATACGAAACAATAATAAATACTCAAATTGGAACACATATGATGATGAAGATATCTATTACTAACATATTAATAAAAGTAATAAGAAAGGCCGAAAAATGATTGATGGAATTGAATTAGCCTCATCCGGTTTGGATGCTTATGCTAATGTGCAGGAAACCATAGCAAGAAATCTCGCAAATGCCAATACTGTCGGTTTCAAAAAGAACATGATCTCTTTTAAAACAATTATGTCAGAAACTAATGGTGCTGAAACAAGCACCCTACAGACAGATTACGGCATTGATTATGCTCATGGCAATCTCACATATACCGGTAACACATTTAATATGGCAATTGACGGAGACGGTTTTTTTACTTTAGAGACAGCAAAAGGCATACGATATACAAGGAACGGTCAATTCCAGATTTCAAATACCGGTGAAGTAGTAACTGACACAGGAGCAACGGTATTGGGGCAAGCCGGCCCAATAGTTATACCCCAAGGTGGAGGTGAAATCATAATAGACAAAAAAGGTATTATTAATATAAACGGCAAGGAAATGGGAACGTTAACGATTACAAACTTTAATGATCTTACCAAACTTGTACCAACAGGCGATTCTACATTCGCAGCTCCTGAGGATTCGATAGATGACACTGGAGAAGCGAAGTTCAATGTTGCGCAGGGTTATTTAGAAAGTTCAAACGTTAGCGTTGTTACGGAAATGGTTGATATGATAACGAACATGAGGAGTTATGAAGCAAGCAATAACGTTATTAAAACATTCAGTGACTTAATGGAGCGATTAATATCGACTCAAAATATCTAGTATTGCCTAATACAGAAATTTTTTAGTAAAGGAGACTAAAACCATGATGAAAGCATTGTACACAAGTGCAACTGGCATGAAAGCACACCAGTTCCTCCTGGATGTAATTTCAAATAATCTGGCCAATGTTAATACTACCGGATACAAGAGAGTACAGGTTAATTTCCAAGACTTATTATACGATAAGTTTGTAGCGGCAGGAGCAGAGTCTTCCACGGGAGTGCAATCGCCTACCGGGCTACAGGTTGGTAGCGGTGTCAGAGTTGTTGCAACCAATAAGGTGTTTTCTCAAGGCGTTGCAGAGAATACCGGAAGACCACTTGATTGGGCGATACAAGGAAATGGGTTTTTCCAGATCACACATCCTGATGGTACTGTCGTTTACACACGGGATGGAACATTTCAGCTTAACAGCACCGGCGCAATCGTAAACTCCGAAGGCCTGACACTGCAACCGACAACTACTATTCCGAGTACCGCGATAAGTATTAATATCGGGTCCGACGGTACAATTTCTACACAAAGTGCAGATGGAAGTTCTTCATCTGTCGGTACTGTTACCCTGGCCACGTTTGCGAACCCAGCAGGTCTTGAAAGTATGGGAAAAAATCTTTATAGGGAAACAACCGCATCCGGTACTCCGACCACAGGAACAGCCGGTCAGAATGGTATTGGAGAAATCATGCAGGGGTTTCGAGAAAGCTCAAATGTTGAGGTTGTCACAGAATTGGTAAACCTCATCGTAGCTCAAAGAGCTTATGAGACGAGCGCAAAAGCTATTAAGGCCAGTGACGATATGCTGCAGGCTACAAACCGTATTGTGTAATTATACAACGAAATAATTAGTTTCTCTTTACTACTTCTTTTTCAGGAGAATGATAATGATAATAAGAATGGCGCTGTTTTCACTTTTAATTATGTTTACATTTTTGCCTAATGTAATTGCAGGCAAGATTGAAATAAGTTTAAGGGACAAAGTTATCCTGGAAGATGATGAAATAACGATTAAAGATATATCAACTGTTACCGGTGATGATGCAGATTTGGTTAACAAGATCAAAGGCATTGCAATTGGAAATGCTCCCGGAGCAAACAGTGAAAGAAGAATAAATTTGAGTTTCATAAGAATGCGTTTGGTGTCTGCAAATGTAGATGTATCCGATGTAACCTTTACCGGTGCGGAATCATCATTGGTTTCTGTTGAATCAACAAAAATCAAGGGTCTTGAAATTGCACAGAGAGCAAAAGAATATTTATTAGATTTTTTGCCAATGGATGAAAGAGAGACAACTGTAGAACTTGGGAGAGTTCCTGCCGACCAGTGGGTACCAAAAAGAAGAGACAAAATTGATTTTTATATTACCCTTATAGACACCAGTAAAGACAGAGGAAAAATTGAGTTAGTTGTCAGTGCATCATCAGATGACAAACGCTTTTTCAAAGTTCCGGTTTATTTCAACGTCAGGGTATTTGAATATGTTGTAATTGCAAAGAGGAAAATGGGCCGTAAACAACAGTTAACGAGAGAAAACCTATTCATTGCTAGAAGAGATACTACAAGAATGCATGGTATGGCATTCTCCAGCATTGATGATTTAAAAGGCATGACTACTATCGCATCAGTGCAAGCGAACACCATACTTACCGATTATATTGTGGAGACGCCCCCAACAATAACACAGGGAAGTATAGTGAAATTAATTATCAAGAGAAGTGGATTCAAAATAGTTACTAAAGGGTTAACACAACAAGCAGGATATAAGGGTGAGGTTATAAAAGTAAAAAATATAAATTCAAAAAAAATGCTTTACGGTAAAATTATAAACTCAGACAGTGTCCATGTAGTATATTAACTATTACACAATTACATAAGAAACATTCATGAAAAGACTACGTACAAAACTAATACTTAACTTCATTATAGCGATAAGCATTCTTTCTGTTGTTTGTAACAGTATTCATGCTGATTCGTTATGGGAAAAAAGAGTGACCATAAACTATAACCTTTTCGACGATAATAGAGGCAAAAGAGTCGGAGACATTGTTACAGTGGTTGTTTCCGAATCTACCGCTATTGGTAGCGATGAAAAAGCTACCACAAATAATGCCAGCGCGGCTGCCGGGTCTGCTGATTATAATAGATTCATGCGTGGTATGATAAATATACTAAAAACCGGACGTAATGCAAAGTTTACTGATAGAGACGCCAATACTTTCTCTAATTCATACACTAGTGATTTCAGTGGTAAGGGCACCTACGACAGCACAAGGAGCGTAGAGTTAAATATCACCGCAATGGTAGTAGAAGTGCTTGATAATGGCAATCTTGCCCTTGAAGGCAAGAGGGACATAGCGGTGAATAAGGAAAAGTACACCTTGACACTTACCGGCATTGCCAGGCCTATCGATATAAGCACTGCCAATATAATCTCATCAAGCAAGATGTCTAACGTAGTTTTCGGACTTTCCGGCAAAGGCTGGCTGACCAGAGCAGGTTCTAAAGGCTGGTATAACAGAATGAAAGATATGCTCTGGCCATTCTAAACGTACAATCAATATTATATATCTGTGGGAAAAGAGAGGATGGAAAGAACCCTCCTCGTTCAGAATTATTTTTTTTCGGTACAAGTATTGCGCCTTAATAGGCAAATCCTGTAGGACACAAATAATTTTAATCAGGTTTCAAGGAATAAATTTATGTTTCGATCTAAACTTTACATTCTTACATTAATTACAACATGCATATTCTCAGCATTTACACCTGTACAAGGAAGTATAACTACTCGTATTAAAGACATCGCGAATGTTCAGGGAGTGCGAGACAACTATTTATTCGGTTATGGCCTCGTAATCGGATTACAGGGATCAGGAGACAAACAAACATTTGCCTTCACAAAACAATTGGCAAAAAATGTCTTCGAGAAACTTGGCGTGATAGTAACTGCTGCTAATTTTAATTCTAAAAATGTTGCAGGTGTTCTGATAACAGCAAATATCCGCCCTTTTGCTAAATCCGGAGATAGAATGGACGTCCTTGTATCGTCAATTGGTGATGCCAAAAGCCTGGAAGGTGGCGTTCTTGTACACACGACCCTTCAGGGAGTTGACAATGAAGTCTATGCTGTCGCACAAGGGCCTCTATCCCTCGGAGGCGGTTATAATGTTGGTGGAAAAGCCGCTGACCAAAGAAAAAATATAGCTACAACTGCCAACATACCCGGAGGTGCAATGGTTGAAAAGGAAATACCTGTTCATCTTTTTCATGAAAACTCTATCCGGTTGACCTTAAAAGATACAGATTTTACCACAGCTACACGTTTAATGGATGTTGTCAACGCGATATACCCTGATTCCGCTCTGGCAGTAAGCGCTGCAGAAATAGAAATCAAACCGCCACCGGCATACAGAACAATGAAAATGGTAACTCAATTTATTTCTATAATTGAAGAATTACCGATTACTCCGGATGCTATAGCCAGAGTGGTTATCAACGAAAGAACGGGAACGATTGTTGCCGGGGAAAACGTCAAGATCTCTACAGTTGCCGTCGCGCATGGCAACCTCACTATTACAATAAGTGAAAAGACTGAAGCATCTCAACCGGGTTCATTTGCACCGGGCAGTGCAACTACCAAAGAACTGGATCGTACAACTATTGATGTTGAAGAAGAGGAAGCAAAACTACACATAATACCTGATGGCGTAAGTATATCAGAAATAGCTCGTGCATTAAATGTTCTTGGAGTAACGCCAAGAGATCTCATGGCAATCTTCCAAGCCATACATAAAGCAGGCGCACTTCATGCAGAACTTATAATTATGTAACATTATCACAGGGAAATAAAATGGAAATACCATTCAATAGCGAGTTCATGCTAAATGCGGCTAAAACAGAGAACTCGATAAATGGATTGAAAAACAATGCAAAATCAGATCATGAGCTTCAAAAAGCAGCTCAAGATTTTGAAGCGGTACTACTGAATATGGTCATAAAGGCGATGTGGGAAACAGTACCTAAATCTGAATTGTTTGAAGAAAATAGTGCAACTAAAATATATGAAGGGCTCATGCACTCGTCACTTTCAGAAGAAATGGCTAGTAGTGGCGGACTGGGTATTGCAAAAGTACTTGCTCAACAACTTCGTAGAGAACAAAAAAATCTGTAACTTAATAAAATGGAACAAAATATCTTGAAAAATCTTCTACAAAATCTTTCTGAAACACTGGACAAAATGATTCTTACGTATAAGGACATATTCCTTACTGCACAGGAAAAGCAGCAACACATAATTTCCGGAGATATAGACAAACTTGAATCCGTGATTTATCGAGAGCGCAATCTTGCAGAAACGATCCTTCTTCTTGAAGAAAAAAGAAGATACATATTGCGCACGATAAATAAGACTTTAGGGATTAATAGTGAATCTACAAAACTCAGCAATATGATTGAACATATTCAAGAACCATATAAGAGCTGTATAAAAGAGCAATTCGATATTATTGTCGAAATAATTACAAGAGTTGAAAAAGTTAATAAATCCAATACAACGCTTACAAAATACTCACTTGAATATATAAATAATCTTATAAAATCAATATGTACTGAATCATTGAATGACAATACTTATCAACAATCAGGTAAATTTAAAGAACCTGAACTGCGTAGGTTAATGTTTGAAATCAATGCCTGATAATAAAATTTAAAACGTTATTAAAGAGAGACCATAATGGCTTCATCCGATTTATCAATAGGACTATCCGGCCTTCTTACCGCACAAAGCGCTCTTCAAACGATAGGTCATAATATTGCCAATGCCAATACTCCCGGGTATAGCAGGCAACGACTTGCAATTACCGCCAGAACACCCGACATGACCACATTTGGCGCTGTCGGTTCTGGTGTAACGATAGATACAATACAGAGAACAAAGGATGAATTACTAAACACTCAAATAACCAACTTCACTTCTTTGCTGGGTAATTCAGATGTACAAAGCGATACCCTTAAAAATATTGAAGCCATTTATAATGAATTGTCTGAGTCTAGTTTAAGTGGCATGTTGGGAAAGTTTTTCTCGAGTATTCAAGATATGTCAACCAGTCCTGAACTTGTCAGCACAAGATACCAACTATTGCAAGACGCTCAAAACCTGGTTACCTTTAGTTTTCGCTCTCTGGCAGAACAATTTACAAATCTAAAGGTCAATGTTAGCCAGAAAATTGAATCAAAAGTTACATCTTTGAATAGCATAACAAGTGAAATTGCATTATTAAACAGAAGAATTAATGATATAGAGTTAGGCTCTGACAATGCTACCGCTAATGACATGTTGGATAAGAGAGACCAACTCATTACCCAATTAAGCGAATTAGGAGACATTAAAGTAATCTCAAATAACGACAACAGTTCGGTTGATGTCCTTTTAGGTGGCACTTTAGTTGTGCATGGAAATCTAACAGAAAAAATCACAACGTCAATCGCAGGAGAGGGAATTGCAAACATCCATGGGTTAGCAGTCGCTAATTTAAATGGTGGTGAATTACAAGGTCTGGTCAACATGCAAAATATAACAATACCTAAATATATGAATGATATAGATACCCTTGCCGCCAGTTTCATCAAGGAAATTAACAACATTCACAGTGAAGGTGTAGGTCTGAGTGGAGGTTTTACCACATTAACCAGCACAAATGTAGTCAACAGCGCCACTGCATCATTAACAGACACTGGGCTTCCTTATGCACCATCAGTCAATACATATACTACAGGCTCAGTAACAAGCACAGATAATGGAGATGGTACTACTACTGTCACAGGGTCTGGCACATCATTTACCGGTAATGTAAAAGTAAATGACTGGGCCAAGCTTGCCGACGGAAATTATTATAAAATTACGTCAGTTGACAGTAATACTCAACTGACAGTAAGCGGAGCATATACTAATGCGGTTGCCGCAGCAACCAGCATAACAGACGGCACCCTTTATGTAACGGTCACAGACTCATCAAACGCAATCACAAAATCCAGCATAAGTATTGCTGCGGATGAAACACTCAATACACTCTCAGCAAAAATTGGTGGCATTGCAAATATTAATTCCAGTGTTACAAATGGCGTTATGACTATTACCTCAGACAGCGGATATACATATAATTTCACAAACCAGCTGGACTCCAATCCTGGTAGTATTGGTTCCTCTCTAACCGCTCTTTCCGGACATTATACAGGCACTGACAATGATATTTTCACCCTGAATGTTGTTGATGCCGGAACAGGTACTATGGGTACTGGCTCTGCCATGATCAGGGTCACCGATGCTACAGGAAAAATTTTAGCAAATCTTGACGTGGGGTCATCATATACTCTCGGCAATTACTTACAAATAACTGACGGAGTATCTATAAAATTTGATAGTGGAAGTGTTGCTGTTGGGAACAAACTAACAGTTGATGTCACAAATGATCCGGACACCAGCAACATACTCAGTTCTTTAGGTTTGAACACTTTTTTTAATGGAAATGATGCCTCTTCTATTAGTGTATCACAATATATCATTGACGACGTAACGCGAATAGCAGCTGCATCAACAGGTTCAGCAGGTGATAACACAAATTCATTGAGACTGCTAGATTTGCAAAATAGTAAATTAACAAATAGTTCAACATTCTACGATTTCCTGCATGGTTCCGTCGCTCAATTAGGTATTGAAACTGCAGAAAGGGCAAGCGAAAAAGATAGTTTTAAATCATTGCTTACTAATTTGGAGAATAGAAGGCAGGAGATATCAGGTGTTTCTATCGAAGAAGAGATGATAAATACTATCAGATTCCAGCAAGCGTTTCAGGCTTCGGCAAAATATATTTCTACTATAAAAGAAGTAAGCGATATGCTTATGAAATTATAAATTAAGCTGCCTCCGGCAGCGACTTTTCGCCACTAAGGCACCAAGCCACAAAGAAAAACTTAGTGTCTTAGTGACTTTGTGGCAACTTTGAAATTC
>JANLHC010000050.1 GCA_024654465.1 Candidatus Scalindua sp. | reverse complement strand
GTTACTCGTGCAAATGAAAGATTCGTACTATTGGATTATTGGTTGCCGACAGTCCTCTCTTTCGAGAGGAATCCAATAGCAGAATCCTTCTTCAGGCTCAGACATTGAAAAGAATAAAATGATTAAGAAAATAATTAAACTTAATACAGGCTCAATCAGGTCTGTGCCTCGTATATTTGAAGTATTTAGTGGTTTTCATTTGTTTTTATAAATTACGTTTTATTTGCAAGCGATTCTAATCAATTGCAGTAATTTTGCAAGTCGATAATACAGTGGTTGGAATCTACAGCGTTAATGGCTGACCAGTTTAAACCTGGAAGGAATTCCGTAGTCTAGACTTGTAAATCTGACTGTAAAAAGCAAAGAAAAAGTTTTTGACAAGCCGTACCTCTCGCGGTACACTGTGTATTGTGAGGTGCATATGAGGGAAGATTTTAAAAGAGTTATAGTCCGGTTTTTTCGTGCTGATTCAGGTAATGAGCCGGTTCGGAAATGGCTTAAAAGTCTTGCGCCTGACGACCGTAAAGTCATTGGTGCAGATTTACAAACCCTTGAATTTGGCTGGTCTGTCGGTATGCACTTATGCTGTTAAACGCATGAAAGGAGAAATCATGGTTAAAGAAAAAAATATTGGCTCTACTCTAGAGAGTTTTCTAAAAGAAGAAGGAAATTATGAAGTGGCACAGTCAACAGCGATCAAGCGTGTTATTTCATGGCAGCTTCAAGAGACTATGAGAAAACAAAATATTAGCAAATCAGAAATGGCACGACGGATGAATACAAGCCGTACCCAACTTGCCCGTTTACTTGATCCGGAGAATGACAAGGTTCAGCTTGATACGCTCTACAAGGCGGCTTCTGCTGTTGGAAAAGAACTTCATCTGGAATTGGTATAGTCCCAAATAAAGAACTGATAAAATCGCATGTGAAAAAAAATACAACCTGACAATTTTCAGAAAAAAACAAACTCTACATCTACCATTTACTTAAATACCTGAACAAACTCACTTCATTTAGAAAAACCAAAATTAAGAAATTATTGATTTCTCCTGACCTGTTCTTTAATCCAACCACATACAGTAATCTTACATATCATGTGTACAAAGTTTTAATGCAGTTAAGGAGAGAGGTGACCCGTTTTTTGTTCCCTATCCCGTCACCCAGAAAACGTAGCCATTAACAGAGAAGAAGTAGTAACGTGTAGTCTTTAAACCCGGCTGATCTCCTATTATCCCTAGTATCAAACTACTGCCCTCAAGCTCTCGACTTTAACGTCTGTGTCTATCTATGTCCAGAAAAACCATCTCATCTAACATACCTTGTCTTTATTGACAAAACAACTTTCACAGTATACACTTACAGCGTTATTCCTTTAAATATACTACCATAAGAATTATTATCTAACACGTTGATCATAAAAGAGATGACATTATCGGTACTGATAGTATTCAAGATTGCCATAGTGATTTTTTTAAATTTACATTAGAATAAGTTAAGGAATAAGATCTTTATTGGGAGAAACGACGTATGAGTACAGTTTCTTGGGTTCATATATCTGACATTCATTATAGTAAGAAAAATGAACCACAAATAAAACTTATCCTTCCTTCACTTCTAGAAGCCTTACAACACAGACACTCTATTACAGACGATAAAAACCTCGCAGCAGAAAATCCGCTCCTTTTTGTAACGGGGGATTTGACTTTTTCGGGAAGCAAACAAGAACTATCTAAATCATTTGATCTCGTAATAGATCCAATATGTAAGAAGATAGACGTTTCTTTGAATAGACTTTTTTTATGTCCAGGCAACCATGAAATTATGAGACTAAAATCTCAAATAGAAATAATTCGACCGTATCTTCTAAAAGAAGAAAATAATGTATCGATACTATTTAATAAAAAACACACTTTATACAAGCAAGTTACACAAGCTTTTTCTCCTTATAAATCCTTTCATAATAGTCTTTTTCCAAAACGCAATTTACTTGATCCTGGTCTCTTTTATGTAGAGGATCTCACAGACTTGCCGTTTTCAATTGTATCATTAAATACTGCTTGGGCAGGATTAGGAGGGGACAGTGACCGAGCTAAACTTTTTATTGGTACTAATCAAGTTACCGACTCGTTTAGTTTAGTTCCATCAAGTAACTCAATAATTACCATAACTCATCATCCACTAACCTCAGTAGATACTGGATGGTTTGCAGATTTTCTAGATACACACTCTTCACAAACCACTATTATGAATAGAAGTTCATTTGTTTTCTCAGGTCATATCCATAAACCGAATGCTATTTCAATGGAGGATATTCATGGATCACTTGGGATATCACTTGCTGGCGCATTTTGTACAGATGAATGGCACCCCTATAGACCTTTATCTTTCACCACAGGATGGATTAATACTGACAACAATACTTTTAAGCTATATATATTTGTATACTTGCCAATAAAACAAAAATGGGAATGTATACATGAATCAAAGATCCATTATTATAGAACCCCTTCTAGTGCAGTATCTCTTAAAGACAAAATTGATATTTCTACAAATGAGCATGAGCCTTCTTTGACAGTACGTTCACAAGACTACAATTTCCTTAAGAAGAGTCTTTCTAGTTCGGGAGACAGTATTCGTGTTCTTTGGATTAAAGGCTTTCCTGGAATTGGTAAAACTACTTTTGCTTTTAGCTTGTCAAATATTCTTTTCAAAGGGAAAACACCAATATATATACGACGTGGTGTTGAAAATGACACTAAGGCGATTGTAAGTGCTATTCAAAATCATTCACCAAGCAAATGGTTTGAAGTATGGAAAAAGCATGGGAAAGCCCCAATTGATAATATTACACATGAGGATCTTATTGAAATTATTTCTCATATTATGAACACAAGTGATATTTGGTTTATCATCGAGGCTGGTGAATCGTACAATGAAAACGAAAAATCATTTTTCTATAAATTAATGAATACAGTAATAGCTAGTAATAGTGGGATTCGCACAATAGTGACAACAAGAGAAAGCCCAAAAGGCATTTCTCAACCTCCACATTTTACTTATGAGTTAGACCGATTCTTACTTTCAGATACAATATATTTAATATCTGAACGCACAAAATGCTCCAATAAATTTAAAGAAGAAATCCATAACAGGTTTCATGGTCATCCGATGTCTATCTGTTCCTTTATAGCACAGATTACGAAGCTGGAATTGGATGAAAAAGATGAAAATGAAATGATCAATGTATTAAAAAAAATTCCTTTTCGTACTATCGATCTTTTAGAATCACTTTGGTCTAATATTTCAGATACTGGAAAGCGAGTTATTTCGGCCATATCAGATATTCCTGAATTAGGGGTAAAAGATGTTGTGTCTATTTGTAAAAATAGCGAACTTGAAAAATCTGGAATTCTTTCCACTTACCCTTCTTCGTTACCTAACAATGTTAGATTTTATGTTCATCCCTTAGTTAAGGAAGTCTGTTGTCCCCTTCTCAAAATATCTGAACGCCAAAAAGCAAAATATGAAGCAGTTAAAGCTGCATATAGTTCTGGATTGTTAGGATTTGGTCCTCTGCTTATCAAAATTGCTATTGAAGCTGGAGTTATAGATCATTGTTCAGATTTAATACAAACAGATGGTCGTGCGTGGATAGAAATATCGGGAATCAAAGAATCTGCAAAGGCTTTTGATTCCTTTCTTAATTTTGATAAGTATCATATTTATTCTTTATATCTTAAAGGGTTATGCCATTTATTTGCAGGAGAATATACAGATGCTGAAAGTTGTTTTCGTCACCTTCTTTCTCTTCCTTCATTGTCCGATACATTTACATTGGCAATAAGAGCCGAGGTAATGGAATGTTATCGACGACAAGGCAAAATCTTTGAGGCTTTTAGTGAGTTGGTTGAATTATTCCCAAAATGGAAGTCTCAGACACATATCTCTAATGATTGTAACTTAAATTTTTCAGGAGTCTGCGGTTTTCTTATTGCTCATCTTATGCGAACACTAGGAGCATATGAGAAATCAGCAGAGATTTATGCTGTTGCCGAGAAAAGTTTTATGAATTCAAAATCCATATCAAATATTATTGAAAGGTTACATTGCCAGTATGCTCGCAGTCTAGCTCTTCAAACATCGTCCTTTGTAACAAGTATAGACTTAAGACATGATTTTGCGCGATCTCCTGTTAAAAGTGATTTTTTATTAGGACTAGCTTCCTATCTATTTGCTGCAAGTCAAATTCGAGAAGGCAACTACTCCAAAGCAATTGAAACACTTTATACTGCTCGTTTTCATTTCCAAAAATTTTGCTCGCTTGCTTATGATTGTAGAATGCTATGTATGCTCGGAATTACATCAATCTTCCTTAAAGATTTCCACAAAGCTACAGAATACTTTTTAGAGGTTGTAACGCTATCTGAAAATAATTCACCTCAATATTATGTATCAAATGCTTTAATTGATGCTATTAACTCAAAAACCGATAACAGTTATGCCGTTATTCTTAATAGTCTTAGTAATTTGCTTAAGCGGGGTAAACTAGCAACTACAGCTACTCTTCTATCAACATATTTTGCTATTTCAAATAATAACTCAAATTTTATTGCATCCAAACTTAATACTTCTATTTATCTATTAGATACGTCAGGCAGAAATCTAAGTACGAAGAGGTTACATTTAAGCACGGTAAAAGATACTATCGATATACTCCTAAGCCATTTAAAAATTACGACAATTAGCCAATCATTTCCTATCATAGAATAAAATCAATGAACAACAATAAAAACAGGAAAAATCATCAACAATTGCTGCTTTTCCCTGATAAGACATTGCAACCAGTGTGGTTAAAACATGCAGATTCAAAAATATTGCTAGAAAGGATGTTCTCCATTGATGATTGCAAGGGTTTTATAGTCAAATATTTAAAGTCCTGTCCAGGTACTTTAGAAAGAATTTCATCCGCCTCTGCAATCTTAGTAAAACCAAACATTACTACAGGAGAACCTCCTGAGAATGGACGTACCACTAATCCACTTGTTATTAAGGCACTTTTTGATGCGTTGTCAACTTTTGGAATTTCTCATGCTAAGATAATAGTAGCCGATTCATCAGTTATTGGAATCGATACTTTAAATGCAGCAAGGGTTACTGGTATTTTGGAAATATGTGAAAAATATAACATACATTTTATGGATCTTAATTGTGGGCCATTCATAAATCAAAATGTAGATCACCATCTTCAAAATCAAGTTATACCAATTCACGAACTTGGATTAAGAGAAGATGTGTTTAAAATTAACGTAGGGAAGATTAAAACTACATATGGTAGTCCTGTAGGATTTTGTATTAAAAATCTTAAAGGTATGGTACCTTCGGAAACAAAATTATCATTTCATTTGAATGGAGTTCAAGACTCTCTCGTAGACTTACGAAAAGTATTAACCTGTGATCTTAATATATTGGAAGGTTTTCCGGCCTCTGAATTAGGCAAACCAAAAGAATGTAACATAATTGGTATTTCTGATAACGATATACTATTAGATTCGATTGTTTCAGATATAATTGGAATTCCATTTTCGCAAGTACCACATTTGAGATTACTTGTTGAAGAAAAAGAACTAACTATTTCAAATTTACAAAATTATGACAAGATTAATATATTTAGAAATATATTACCGAAATTCAAATTTGCGGTTCATGGAGTAAATGACTTAGCCAAGGAGTATGGCATAAATATAATTGACGGCAAATCATGCACTGCATGTCTGGAATCCTTTTATAAGGCAATTGACAAATTAACAAAAAAAAACTTGATTCCGCATAATTATAACTATGTTATGGGGCTATGGCACGTAAATACCAAATGGGAATCATATAAGAAAAACCCCTTTATCTTTGTAGGTAAATGTGCTTTAACCTCACCGCAATTCAATAAATATATTGATAAGGCACATCAAGAATCGTCCAAAGAAAAAGAAAGTACATGTGATAAAGATGTTGTAATCCCAGGTTGTCCACCTACGATTGATTCTATGGTTTCAACACTAAAAGAGTTAAATTTATCTAGTTCAAGGAACTTGGATACCACAAATACTGGACCACTCTCTGATTCTGACATTTCATTAAAATCTTTTTCTCAACCATCACCATTAATAAAAAAATGGATTCAGGTTTTACCCCTTGTAAATGCTTTAACATCTTCAAGGATTGGAAAAATCATTGATATAATGCCAAAAGAGAAAGTAGATTTCATAGACTTGGGTGAAAAAGTTTCAGCACAATGTGAAATGGTAACTGCCGCAATATGCCATCAGATTAATTGGGATTTTCTCAGAAATAAAATAAAAGAAGAAGCATTAAAAGATCCAGAATGTTGGGATTTTAATAGATTAAAACATTTTAGTAAAAAAAATGTTGAAGAGTTATTATCTGGGTATCCAAAAGAAGAGAGAATTCGAGCTATAGAACGGGCAAAAATGTTAAGGGAATTACCTAAGTTAGCTCAGAATTTCCAATTTTCATTTTTTGATATCCTAAAACAAACTGGATTTCATTTAGGAGGAGTAAATGGGTTATTGTCAAAATTACAACAAGTTTCAGTATTTTCTGAAGATCCAGAAATGAAAAAAGCTCAAGTATTGGTCCACTCTTTATATAGAGCTAAGTTATGGAAATGCAAAGATGAGCAAAATATTCGGCCTGCTATTGATTATCACATAATGAGATTATACATACGACGTGGAAATGTTTGGCCACAAACTATAGAGGGAGAAAGTTATCTTCGTGAAAATATTAGAAGGCGTCCCTCAACCACAAGTGCGATTAGGACTTTAATTGCTGATGCAATGAAGGCAATCACCTTTTATAAGGACTATTCAATAGTTGATGTAAATGGAGCTGAATGGTGGATAGGGAGAGCAGTATGTCATCGGGAGTCTCCAGATTGTTTTCTTAAAAACAGGGAAAATACTTGGCTGCTTGAAAAATTCTCAGAATGTCCATACAAAAGGAACTGTTATGCTTGGACACGTGATCAAGCATTATTAAAAACTCAAGAACCAAGAGAGGAAAGCAAATTTTATTAGAATAATTTTCCAGGGTCACCTTGATTCGTGATTTAAGCTTTACCATTCTCTCTTCAGCTTTGCTGTAATTGCCACCTGACTGAACGAATAAATCTTGACAATAAGTGGAATATACAGTAAAAATCCAATTGAGAAATATTACAGTATTAAGATTTTAAAATATGAGGACATATAATAATGTCAAACTTGATAGATGCTATCTTTGAAGATGGCGTTTTCAAACCACTTCAGAATGTTAATGTAAAAGAGCACGAAAAGGTTACCATAAAGATTGTACCTCTTGATGAATGGCAAAATCGCTTTAACAGCATTATAGAGAAAATACACAAACAAGCTGTATTGTATACTTCGGAAGAGATTGAAGCTGACATTTCCACTGCAATAAGAGAAACCAGAAAAGAAAAACGTGACTATTAGGATAGTTATTGATACTAACATCTGGGTATCCTCATTATTGATGCAATATAAAATATCAGTCGTTTCAATAGCCCAATTCATAAATCATATAAACGAAACAGAAAAACTGTAATGATTTCTACTCATCCCATTCCTCACTTAAATCTTTCCAATCTGGGTTGTGTTCGTTTATTATATTTATCTTCCAATCCCTGTGCCAGTTTTTATGCTGTTTCTCTCTGATTAATGCGCTCTTCACAGCATTAAAGGAATTTAATTTATCTCATTCCATACACTGCCAAGTTTTTTCATGTTTTCTTCCAGTTTTTCTGACGTGGTTGATAGTGTAGTAAGTTCTTTTCTTATTGATTCTGCACTGTCCTTGCGTGTATCTTTTCCCTTTTTCATAGCCTGTTCTATATTCTCAATAAGTTCATTTCCCAGATTACTGATCTCTTTAGAGTATTGTTTAAATGTGCTGCCTATCCTGGTTGCAAGTGAAGAGCGTGTTCTTCCGGAGTTTCTGCTTACTTCAGAGGCTGCCAGATCGATCATCTCCTTCATGATCATTTTTCTACTGATAGATTTAGGCATGAAGGTCCTCAGTATGGATTTAACCTCTTCTTCGGTAATAGACATGCTTTCCCGGACCATATAATAAAATCTTTTATCTTCTGCCAGATCAATAGAGAATTCAGATTGTTGCATTGGTACTTCAAAGAGTTGCTCGGCAGCAGTTTTAAACTCTTGTATGATATTGTTGGAACGTTTCGTAAAACGATTGAAGGTTTCCTGTATACCGGCAGATATCACTCTTTCAACATCTTCTTTGAAAACATCAAATCCTTTAACGATCTCCGCCTTGATAACTTTTTGCATATCTTCCCTTAAGGCGGTCGGATTGGCGTCATGATTGTCTTCATAAAAACGCTGCATACAATTTCTTATCCTGGCAGTTTCAGTCTCTTCAAAAACCTTTAACATCTCCTCTGTCTTTTTGTTTAATTTAATCGTTTCTCCCTTGATCAAATACGCAATATCTTCTTTGTCCTTTTTGAGATTAGCATTGAGTTTATGAAAGGTGTTTATCTTGTTCTCCAACTCCTCTTCGGAATCGGTCAGCGTTTTGGTTTCAATAGCTATCTGAGACACTGTTTGAAGCGTGATTCGCTTTAGTTTGGAGATTGCAGTGCTTAAGACTACTCTGCCTTTTTCAGTTGAGAGAAAACTCCCAACGGCATTCTCAAGGTTTGAAAGGCCGCTTTGTAAAAGCAACTCTTCATCTTTAGACGTTTTCGCCTCAAGCGCTTTTCTGGCGGAGATTGGCCATATTTCCTGAACAGTAAATCCCATCTCTGTAAGCACATTATTGTTATAGGCAGACATTTCCGCAATCTCTTTTGGGATCAAATTATCAACTTTATTCAAAACAAAGAATATCTTCTGTGTAGAACTTTTAATTGTTTCAAGCAGTTCTTTTTCCACCTGTGAAATGGGAACGTCCGCGCTCATGAGAAAGATTGCCGCGTCCAGATGATCTAAAAATTCGTAGGTAGTCTCTGTATTATGGAGGAATGTAGAACCGATACCCGGCGTATCTACAAGCTGCATCCCTTTTTCAAGGAGTGGAATCGGATATTCAATACACGCGCATTTAACCCCGCGTCTGTTTTCCGGATTACCACTTTCAGTGACATAATCATGGATTTTCTCTATCAGGACATCTTGTTCAGTACCGTCATTCATGAAAATAGTGCACTTGACTTCACTGCCGAATTTCAGGATCGTTACAATAGATGTCAACGGTACTACGGAAGAAGGGAGGATTGCATTGCCGACCAGACTGTTGATAAGCGTAGTCTTCCCTCTTTTAAACTGTCCCAATACGACGAGGTTAAAATGGTTTGAAATCAACTGTTCTTTGACTGCAATTAAGCGTTCATTACTTGCTTCATTGTTTCTTTTCAACAGACTGTTTGTGTCTGCAATGATGTCAAGAATACTTAGTTTGTGGTTTATAAATTCTTCTAACATAAAGCGCCAACTCCTCCAAAAAAACAACTCCTATCAAAGTAGAAATCCTTCAATAGGAGTTATCAGTCACAACGTGACGCTTACGCGAACTCCATCGCTCTATTCACACAAAAAACTAATAGTAGTAGTTCTCACAATTTTTGTCAAGCAGATTTGACGTTCGCCAAAATCTGATTGTAGCTATCTGGTTTAATAAATATTTTAGATTCAGCTAACAAGCTCAACTGTTTTAATTAGTTTTTATATTGTTTAATACTTCTTTAGAGTTATATTGGAATGACAATTATCGATAATGAAAAAATAATGGACTTACTAAATTCAAGAGGATAGTATGATAAAAATCGAAATACCCGGCCATAAGCCGATACAGGCAGAACATCTGGTTCTTGATTATAACGGAACACTTGCCGTGGATGGGATATTAAAACCAGGTGTACAGGAAATTTTAAATTCTTTGGCTGAAAATATTTCAATCCATGTAATAACTGCTGATACTTTCGGCAAAGTAAAAAATGAATTAAAAGAAATCCATTGTGAATGCATAATTCTGAATGGTAATAATCAACAGGAGCAAAAGTTGAGTTATATTATAAAACTGGGGGTAGAAAAAGTAATTTCAATCGGCAACGGTATGAACGATGCGGTGATGTTAAAAAATGCAGCGCTTGGAATTGCCGTTATACAGAAAGAGGGAGCCTCCATAAAGGCACTTTTAAATGCTGAAATTGTATGTACCGACATTATTGATGCTCTTGATTTGCTAAGAAATAATTTGAGAATTATTGCAACGTTAAGAAACTAAATATAAGTGGAATACCGATGATGAGAGGAAATTCTTTTTTTAGAGATTTTATAAGGGTGTCTAAATAATTACCATAATTAGGGTATTGTCAATTATGAAGAAACCATGAAAATGTTTCTTCCACAAAATTCTTTAGTTAAGAATTACAGAAACCGTCCAAACGATAGAAATGGCTAAATTAAATGTTACACTACTGTCATATCACATTTAATTATTGACATCAAAACGAAAAATTGATAATCTTAAACAAAATTAATCAATAGGGATGGAGTTCCCTGTAAACAAGCTCAGATCGGGCTGATGACTCCTACTGTTCAGCACATTGTGACAGTGGAGTCGGTACATAGAAATCGAAACCGCTGCAAGGCGGTTTTTTTATGCCTGTATGCTAGCCCGATCAGCTTTACGAAGGGAGAACTCTATCATGGAACAGATTTTCTTTATCGCTTCTATTTGGCTCGGATTAGCTCTTTGCTCTGCTGTAATCGCATATCATCTACGTATTTCCATTGCCTTGGTTGAAATTTGTATAGGGGTGTTTGTTGCTGCGTTGTTGGCATATAGTAGTCGAATTGAAGCTCTAGCCTTAAGCATCAATCATCCCGGTTGGCACTCTCTGGCTTCATACGTGGTAGCTGCATTCTCGGCTTCTATAGGCAAGATTGATGTCTTCGGTGCCAATCAGGAATGGCTGCGCTTTCTGGCTTCATCCGGAGCCGTTTTGCTTACCTTCTTAGCCGGTGCTGAACTCGAACCGGCAGTAATCCGAATGAAGTTTAAAGAGGTAAGTATCGTTGGTCTAGTCGGTTTCATTGCGCCATTCATGTGCTGTTCAGCTATAGCGTATTTCTGGCTTGGATGGAATCTTAAAGCCAGTATGCTTTGCGGCGTAGCACTTTCCACAACCTCTATGGCAGTCGTCTACGCAGTCATGTTGGAAACCGGCTTCAACAAGACCATGTTTGGAAAGGGTATTCTGGGATCCTGCTTTGTCAATGATCTCGGAACGGTTATCGCCCTTGGCTTGATATTTTCCCCATTCACATATAAAACTATTATCTTTATTGTAGCAAGTGCTGCTGTACTATCGCTTTTGCCGTATGTAACCCGCTGGTTGACACGCACCTATGCTCACCGTACGGCTGCCGTTAGGACAAAATTTATTCTCATCATACTTTTCGGTTTAGGAGCTCTGGCCCTCTGGTCTGGAAGTGAAGCGGTACTTCCCGCCTACCTGGTTGGTATGGTTCTGGCCGAAAGTGCAAATCAAGACACTCTTTGGATTAAACGACTTCGAACTTTGACTGTTGGGTTTCTCACTCCGTTCTACTTTCTTCGAGCTGGAACCCTCGTTTCCTTACCGGCTTTACTTTCAGCTCCCTTGGTATTTGCCGTATTACTGGGTGGTAAAGTGCTGTCCAAAATCTTCGGTTTATATCCGGTCATAAGGCTATTCAGGAGCGAACGAAAGGAACAGTGGTACTACACGTTGATG
>JANLHC010000048.1 GCA_024654465.1 Candidatus Scalindua sp. | reverse complement strand
ACGCTTTTTGTGGGATTGGCAATGATTGAGTCTACGGCAATATACTGCTTTGTCGTGTCAATGATTCTGCTCTTTGCCAATCCATTCTGGAAACATTTTATTGAAAAAGTCGGGGGATGATTCGTGATTGACTGGTTTACGGTATTTGCACAGATTTTTAATTTTCTGATTCTTGTTTATCTCCTCAAGCGCTTTCTCTACGGACCCATAATCGCGGCAATTGATAAGAGAGAAGAGAATATCTCCGCAAGAATTCAGGAAACAGAACAGAAACGCCTCGCAGCGAAGGAAGAAATAGATACGTTTCGGAAAAAGAATGAAGATTTTGAGTTGCGACGGACAGAGATGAATGCTCAGATGAAGGAAGAAACCGAGTCTCAGAAAAAACAGCTACTCGAAAATTCACGGCAGGAGATTGAAGAAATCAAAACACGTTGGAATGAATCGGTTATACAGGAGAGAGACGTTTTTCTGAAAAATCTCAGAAAGCGTGTCATTGATCAGGTTTATATAATTACGAGACAGGCCCTTGTCGACCTTGCCGCGACTGATATCGAGCAGCACATAGTTACTGTTTTTCTAAAGAAGATTAGTGACTTCAATAGGGCAAAGGGTGAAAAGATTGCGCGATCCCTGCAGAACCAGGAAACAGGAATTACGATTGCCACGTCCTTTGAATTGCCCGAGGATCAACGAGACTTAATACGAAAGGCAGTTCGCGAACTTCAGTTTGAAAACAAGGATATCGGGTTTATTGTATCGAATGATATTATCTGCGGGATTGAACTCAGGAAAAATGGTTACGTAATCGGCTGGAACCTTGAGGATTATCTGAATTCACTGGAGAAGGATTTCAATAAGGCTATTGAAGCTGGTACCGGAAAATTGAAAAGTTGAAAACCTTTCTGCATGAAATATGAAGTAAAGTTTTTCAGGGAGTAGTATATTATGATGGGATCACCGAAAAAAGGAGTACAAAATTGAGTGACAGGAATGAGTTGAGCACTCTTCTCGATGACGCCTTTACCACTTTTGACCGTGTTATCAAGGAACACCATTATGAACCGACCGTTCACGAATCCGGTATCGTAAAATTTGCAGGACGAGGTGTTGTGCTTGTTGATGGATTGCCCGGTGTAAAGTCTGAAGAGATGCTCATATTCCCCGGAAATATATACGGAATGGTCTTCAATCTTGATCCGGAAGAGGTCGGAGTTGTGATGCTTTCCAAAAGCGATGACTTAAAAGCCGGCAGTACAGTGACTCGCACCGGCAAGGTAATGGATGTGCCTGTGGGAGAAGCGCTCCTGGGTCGTGTTGTTGACCCGACAGCCAGGCCGCTTGATAGTGGCGGACAGGTTAATACTCTCGAAAGGAAACCGATAGAGCGGGAAGCGCCCGCGATTATGGATCGCGAACCGGTAACCGTTCCTCTTCAGACAGGCCTCAAAGTAGTGGACGCTCTCGTCCCTATCGGAAGGGGACAGAGGGAGCTTATACTAGGAGACCGTCAGACGGGAAAGACTGCTATCGCCCTGGATACCATCATAAACCAGAAAGATAAGAACGTGGTATGCGTCTACTGCGCAATCGGTCAGCGGAGCTCTTCTGTCGCAAAGCTTATTGAAGACCTGCACCGGCACGAAGCAATGGAATATACCATAGTTGTGTCGACATCGGGCGAAGACCCCCCGGGAATGAAATTCATTGCGCCCTACTCAGCAACTTCAATGGCTGAATATTTCATGGAAAAAGGCAGGGACGTCCTGATTGTATATGATGATTTGACCAATCACGCGATTGCGTACAGGGAACTGTCTCTGCTCCTCAGACGCCCTCCGGGAAGAGAAGCTTTCCCCGGAGATGTTTTTTATATACATTCCCGTCTCCTTGAGCGGTCTACGCATCTGAGAAAAGAACTTGGGGGCGGCTCATTGACAGCTCTGCCCATTGTTGCTACGGAAGCGCAGAATGTTGCGGCTTACATTCCCACTAATATTATCTCTATTACGGATGGACAGATTTATCTCTCTCCCGATCTTTTTCAGAAAGGCGTTTTACCCGCGGTGGACGTCGGCAAATCGGTATCCCGTGTGGGAGGAAAGACACAGCTTCCCGTATACCGTTCAGTTGCCGGAAATTTGAGACTCTCTTATTCTCAGTTTGAAGAGCTTGAGAAATTTGC
Source organism: Candidatus Scalindua sp. (assembly GCA_024654465.1). Lineage (GTDB taxonomy): Bacteria > Planctomycetota > Brocadiia > Brocadiales > Scalinduaceae > Scalindua. Next base: position 9,759 of record JANLHC010000048.1, on the reverse strand, counting down.
CCGCTTCAGCACAAGGCTTGACGAACAGACTCGAAAAACCCTTGAAAGAGGCCGCCGTGTGCGTGAGGTGCTCAAACAGGATCAGTACAACCCTTTTACCGTGTCAGAGCAGATCGCGGTGCTTCTGTCGGTGACAGAAGGAGTTTTTGATGATTTGCCGGTAGAAAAGATTGAAGAGGCTGAGCTGGCAATCAGGTCCGCGATTACAAAACAATTATCCAGCGTAAGTGAAAAAATCCATACCGGTAATAAATTGTGCGATGAAGACAAAAAGGCAATTGTTGAAGCCGCAAGGGCAGTGATTCCAGAAGAAAAAAGTTGATGGTAGCTAGGAATAATTTTTTGTCTATTTAGGCAAAAATTTACGAATTACGATTTGTTAATTAAATGCATAGGAAATTCAATATTGATAACACTTCGACTCCGCTCAGTGTGACGTCATCCTGAGCGGAGTCGAAGGATAGTCTTTTGTCGCGATAGCGACCTAACTTGATGATTATGGGAAAAGTTCAATTACAGAATAGAACAAAAAGTTATGCCATTAGTTTTTTTGTTGTGTAATTGACCGGACAGTTAATAATCAGAGCATGAAATAGATTACATTTTACCAAGAAATTCAAATCCTCCTTAAAATATAAAATTAATCTCACATGCAAACCATTGAAACCATAAGAAGAAACATTAAAAGCGCGGAAGATCTTCGGGACATTGTAAAAACTATGCGGACGTTGTCTGCGGTAAACATCCACCATTTTGATCAGGCCGTTGAGTCTACGGGTGATTACTACCGGTCGGTTGAAATGGGATTTCAGGTTTTACTCAAGGGCGAAACGGTTGCAGCACTGGAACAGAAGGAAGAAAGCAGATGTGGCTTCTACGCCGTTGTATTCGGTTCTGATCAGGGGCTTTGCGGAGGGTTTAATGAACAGATTGCGGCCTATGCGCTAAAGGAGCTTGAAGGTGAGAATATGGCAGAAAACGGTATTATCGTATGCATAGGCGCACGTGCGCTCGCGTCGCTTGAGGAGAGAAAGCAGAAAGTTGCAGAAGTCTTTCCTCTGCCGGGATCACTTGCGGGTATAACCCCGATAGTTCAGCAGTTAGTAATGGCAATTACCGATTTACAGGCAACCGGAAAAATCAACAGGGTTATTCTCTTTCATCATAAACTGGTATCACAGGTTTCCTATCAGCCGAACCACATGACTCTCCTTCCGATTGACCGGACGTGGCTAGATTCAATCAGACAGAAAAAATGGCCAAGCCACTTACTGCCATCATTTACCATGGAGAGAGATACCCTTTTTTCTTCTCTCTTCCGGCAGTATATGTTTATTTCCCTTTACCGGGCATTTGCAGAATCTATGGCATGCGAAAACGCCGCCCGCCTTCTTTCCATGCAATCGGCCGAGAAAAATATTGAAGAGAGGCTTGAACAGATCAACGCCATCTACCGCAGCGAGCGGCAGAGTTCAATTACCAGCGAACTTCTGGACATTGTGTCAGGCTTCGAGGCGTTAAGAACAGCTGGGGAAACCTGAAATCATTTTGAAATGGATATATAAGCTTGCGACGAAATAGAAAGAGTCATGTTTAAGGTGTGGTTCGCAAGGAATTGACGATATTAATGCTTCTGTTAAGTTACTTGACAAATTATACCAATTAACTTATATTTTCGTCTGTAGTAAGCGAGAGAATGATACTGAACATCAGGTGATAAAGAGGATTAGCAGTTAAGGTAAGGATAGAATACAAGATGGAAAATGAAAATAAAGATATAAAAAAGAGAAGCAAAGCCTTACCAATAACAATGGTTCTCTTGCTGTTAATTGCAGGAACGGTATTTGTACTTAGTTACCATAGTGTCCCCAGTCTTAAAGTTACTCCAGACGATCTGAATTTTAAGGATGATGAAAAAGAGAAAAAAGTAATTGTTAAAAATGATATTGAGAAAAAAGGTCTTTTTGGGGTATTTAATTTTGGGATTTTTGATTTTGGAAAGAAAACATCAAAGTTTAAAATTGAAACCGGTGAAGATAGTTCCTGGATTTCAGTTAATCCGGAGTCAGGGACATTTTATGAAGACGAAGACAAAGAAGCGATAAGTGTAAAAATCGATAGGACTAAGCTGTCCATCGGCAACCACAAAGGAGTAATTAACATTAAATCAGATGGAGGAGATAAAGCTATTACCGTTTTGGCAAAAAGAGGTGAAGACGCTATAACCATAATTGCACCTTCGCCTAACGCTTCATTTAAGATCGGAAGCGAAGTTACTTTAAGCTGGAAAGCAACAATGGGTATATTTGATTTTGTTAATATTTATCTTCTTTCGAATGGGTGTATTGTAGAAAATATTGCGAATTATTATCAATATAGAAAGGATGATGATAGTCTCGGTGAATATAAATGGTCATTAAAACAAGATCTTCTGCCTGGTGGGAAGGGATACACTATTAAAGTTGAAGATTCGCAAAATAAAGAATTTTTCGATGAAGTGACTCCTGTCGACATTGAATATCAATTTGATAAGATCCAATTTGAAAATATTTATAGGGCGCATCAGACTCCCAGCAACGTTCAATACATTTTTTCTCTCCGCGACCAATATAATCATGCTGTAATTATTAAACCATCAGAACTTGATTGGAATTCCCTGAAAATATGGGAAAATGGAAAGGAGATTGACTATCTGGAAAGTCGTGCTTATCTTTCTACTCAGGACGATTTTCAATTGCAGGTTATGCTTGTTTTAGATTTTTCGTCTTCAATGAAAAAGCAGCGTAATGGCATTGAGGCGATGGTTAAGGGGGCCATAGCCCTGATAGACAGCCTCAAGGGAACACATCAAATAGGGGTGATAGAGTTTCACAAGCCTGACACTCCACCGTCAATTCTGCAGCCATTCGTAACTAATAAAAGCGTGGCAAAAGACGCAATTACAAATTTTGCATCAAAGGGAATATATAGCGATTTTTCAATTTGCTGGGACTCTGTTTATATGGGTTTGGAGCAGTTTCCTTCAAACCATAATCCTAAAGTTTTCAGGGCTTTGCTATTTTTATCTGACGGGTTTGACAATAGTAGCGCTGACACTCCAAAAAACATAATTGACCTTGCACTTAAACGTAATGTGCATATTTACAATATTGGTGTTGGACAAGTTCACGAAGAAAATGTGTTAAAAGATATATCTAAAAAAACAGGTGGAACATATGTCCATGCTCAAGATATATGTATTTTACTGGAGCGGTTTCAAAATATTATTAGAGATCTGGGCGGGCAATATAAACTAAGTTATATTACACCAAAAAAACCAAGTGATGGGGAATTTGATATTAAGTGTGAAATTGCTTATAAAGGTTTAAAGAGCTCCCCTCCTTTAACCGATAAAATTAATGCTGCAGCGATTTATGGCGATACCAGAAAAGGCATTATCAATTTTTCAACAACTCTAAATAAAAAATATAAAAAAGCTGAAATATTTATGTGGTGTGAACATACACCGAGATATATTCACGAATTGCACTTTTATCTGGATACAATTAAACCGTACACAATTACACTGGTACCGGAAAATGAAGGCGGGTTGTGTGAAAATTGGAAAATTATTAATCAAGGCAATGGTTGGTTCAGATTGACTTCTCCTGATCCGATCAACCCAAAATATGATTTAGAATTTGGTAATTCCGGCACTATTTGCAAAATTACTGTTGATAAAATTGATGACGATCAAACCGTATTCCCTTTCAAATTAGACAATTCGGTTTATACATTGGGACAATCATTTTGCGGTAGACATGATTCCGAAGTTGACGCGGTTGGAGATTGCAACATAAATATAAACCTTGTAGCTTCTCATGAAGACCATGAATAATGACTTGATATCATTCCGGACTGTAGCAATTACTTTCAATTGTTTTCAACATTATTATTGAGATTTTTAGTAGTCCGGTAAATGGAAGTATATCAGGTTCGGGAAAACATATTTCTTAGCAGCATAATCACACTATTTAATTGCCGGGTCAATATCACACCAAATATATCCAGACTAACTGTTACGTTCCACCTGCTTTGAAATATTATTTTATGTGCAAATTTAGTATTGTATGCACATATTATGGATAATGACTGAAAAGGCGCGTGTGAAAAGATCAAATTGAAAGATGAAGAATTCACTCATGTCAAAAGAACACTCGCCACAACAAGGAGAACATTATGAAACGATTGAATTGGTATATTATGCTGGGCGCAATACTGCTCGCGCTGTCTGTTTTTTTCTATGTTCTTCACTACTTGATATTCAAGGATGTTCACCATATCTTCATCTTCCTGATTGGAGATATGGCCTTTCTATTTATTGAAGTTCTTATGGTAACGTTGATCATTAATCGCGTACTTGAAGACCGGGAAAAGAAGGCTCTGCAGAAACACATGAACATTTTCATAGGGGCCTTTTTCAGCGAAGTCGGAATAAAGCTCCTGGAACTCCTGTCCAAGTGGGACCCTCACATTGAAAGAATACAGCAGGAACTGGTCGTCGAGGGAGACACTGCTGAACAGAAGTTTGCGAGAGTCTGCAGGTGTTTGAGAAATCATGATTTCAGTATCGAGCGAGAGAAACCGGATTGGGAGACTTTAAAGGCATTTCTGGTCGCGAAGAAGGATTATCTCTTGAGGCTGTTGGAAAATCCAAATCTGCTGGAACACGAGTCGTTCACAGACCTGTTATGGGCGGTGTTTCATATGGCAGAGGAATTCGAGGCACGCAGGGATTTCGATTGCCTGCCGAATGAAGACCATGAACACCTCCATGATGACGCGAAAAGAGTATATGGACAGTTGGCCCTGCAGTGGCTCAAATACATGGAACACTTGATCGACAATTATCCATATCTGTTTTCACTCTCAATGAGAACAAATCCGTTTGATCCGAGTGCAACACCAATAGTGAGGAAGTCACAATGATGCCGAATCCCACCCCAATAACTGCGTCGATAGCGACAAAGATAAATCATGCAAAGAGAGTAGCCATCCTTTGCGCGGGGCATTCAACGCCCTCATCTGTGATAAGCTGGGGGAAAAGCCAGACGGTACTATTTATGGCAGCGACAAGGGTAACTGCGGCTACGGAAGGCTGTACTGGTTGCCATCATGATAAAAATCTCGGAGATTTGCTGGGAGCTATTTCATATACCATGCCTCTGGAGAGATTTGTTGAATAATAAACTGGTGACTACTTTAATTTTTGAATACGCTATATAAAAAGGAGGATACTGTGTCAGAAAAAATTAACAAGCTAAGCCTTCGGCAACATTTTTTCGCCACTAAGACACAAAGTCACCTGTCTGCGTGCGTCGCACAGGCATGCAAAGGAAAATCTTGGTGTCTTAGCGGCTTTGTGGCAACTTTGAAATTCCTAAACATTAAATTATTAGCAGCAGCAGTAATAATAGTCCTTTTTTTTTCGAATCTGGCGACATCAGCGGATGAACGCTCTGACTATGATTTTCTTGAACAACCGAAACAATCGACGCGTGGGCTTGACGGGTCTTTCATGGGTGATAAATTAAACCGCGCGAGAGAAAAGGTACAGATGTTGGATGATTTGTATAAAACATTCATTGTCCTTATCACTGCTGAATATGTGAATGATCCGTCTGTGCTGCCTGCGGCCACTTTAATCAAGAGGGTTTTCGAATCAATGAGTAAGAAAGGCTGGCACAGGGCGAGGTTATTGGACGCGACAGGAACCCCTTTTAATCCTGACAATAATCCCAGAGATAAATTTGAAAGAGACGCGATCACGGCAATGGTTTCCGGAGAATCATATTTTGAAAAGGTTGAGAAAGTCGATGGCAAGGACAGTCTGAGGGCAGCTACCAGAGTACGCGCGGTTATGAAGGGGTGCATAGCCTGCCATCCGGACAAAAAGGTTGGAGATTTGCTGGGCGCAATTTCATACAGTATCCCCATGAATTAAAGTAATTATGTATTAACATTGCCATATAAAAGACACAATAATCAAAAGGAGTATTCAATTTGCAAGTAAACTACGTAAGACTGGATACCGGAAAATGATGAACTCTGCCAAGCCTGCCTTAAAAGCAACTTCGCTCTTTCCTGCGCGAAAATTGTGTAAGTTATCAATAGCCCTGATACTTTCAGGTGCAGCCGTCTTTATTCTGCACCGGCTGTTGCAGCAGTATCATCTGAATGAGATCAGGCGTGCATTCCACAGTATTCCAGCGCATTGTCTTTTTTTCTGTTTCATCCTGTCAGGCTTGAGTTATCTGGTGCTCAGCGGATATGACACCCTGGCCTTTCGGTATATTGACAAACCATTATCGTACAGAAAAATCCTCTTCACATCCTTTCTGAGCTACGCCTTTGCCAACAATACCGGAAGTTTGTCAATTATCGCCAGCGGCGGGGTACGTTATCGACTCTATGGCGGTTGGGGTTTCTCCGGTGTTGAGATTGCGCGAATTATCGGGTTCTGTATGATAACCTTCTGGCTCGGTATTCTTTGTCTTGGAGGTTTCACTTTTATTTTCGAACCGATAGCGCTGCCATCGATGCTGCATCTGCCGGTCTTTAATACCATCAGACCCGTTGGTATATTTTGCCTTACCGCAGGCGGAGGCTATCTGTTTGCCTGTTCCCTTCTGAAACAGCCGTTGAAGGTGAAAGGCATTGATATAAATCTGCCTAAACCGGCACTTGCGCTGGGTCAGATATTTATAGCATCTGCTGATCTACTTTTCTCCTGCAGCGCACTTTTTGTGCTGCTGCCGGAGAGTGAGCGCTTAAGCTTCGTTTTATTTGTCGGATTGTACATCCTGGCTCTGATAATTGGACTGGCAAGCAATGTCCCGGGAGGTCTTGGGGTATTTGAATCTGTCATGCTGCTTCTCCTGACACCATTTACATCTGGCCCGGAGACAATAGGAGCTCTCTTAGTCTTCCGGGTGATTTATTATTTGCTGCCGCTCGGAATTGCCGCCATTTTGCTGGGAGCCGTCGAACTGCGCCGTCACCTGGCCGGAATAACCCTTATTGTCTCCAGTATCAACAAGATTACTTCAACTCTGGTGCCGCAGATCATGGCCCTGTCCGTATTCGTCAGCGGTGTATTACTTCTTCTCTCAGGAACAATGCCCGCGGTGGGTTCACGATTCGCGTGGCTCACTGAACTGGTTCCTCTGCCGGTCATAGAATTCTCTCATTTTCTGGGCAGTCTGGCCGGCATGGGCCTTCTGATCCTCGCGGCCGGGCTGCGCAGACGGTTGAGGATAGCCTATTCCTTTTCCTTATTGCTGCTCGCTTCCGGAGTTGTCTCTTGCCTGCTCAAATCCCTCGATTATGAAAAGGCAATCTGGCTGACCATTCTGGTCTTTGCTTTATACAGCTGCCGTAGTCAGTTTTACAGACAGGCTTCATTGATGAAAGAATCATTGTCGCCAGAATGGTTTGGTGCCGTCTTCATTGTCATCTGCGGCAGCGTCTGGCTTGGACTGTTTGTTTATCGATATCAGAATTATTCTCATGATCTCTGGTGGCGTTTTGCACTGCATGGAGATGCACCACGATTCTTGAGGGCGACAGTTGGCGCCGCAGCGATCATGTTTTTCTTTTTTGCCTCAAGACTTTTCAGGCCGTTCCCGCTTGTGCCGGATATACCAGGGCCCGAGGATATTGAGTGCGCTGCCACAATTGCCGGGCAGTCAAAAAATACAACCTCCAACCTGGCTCTTCTCGGAGATAAATCTTTATTGTTCAGTGATAGCAAGAATGCCTTTTTGATGTTTGCCGTAAAAGGCAGAAGTTGGATCGTCATGGGTAATCCCATCGGTCCAGAAGAGGAGACGAATGAACTTCTCTGGCAGTTCAGAAACCTTTGCGACCACTATGGTGGGTGGCCTGTTTTCTATGAGGTAGGCAAAGATCAATTAGGCAAGTACATCGATATCGGTCTCAGCGCACTTAAAATCGGTGAAAATGCTATGGTGCCGTTGGATAACTTCTCACTTGACGGCGCCGGCAGGAGAAGGCTGCGATATATTCATAATCGGCTTATCAAGGAAGGTTATGCCGTTAAGATCATCCCTGTAGAACAAATTCCTAACCTGCTTCCTGAAATGAAAATTGTATCGGATGCCTGGTTGGTCGATAAGAAAACACGGGAAATAGGATTTTCTTTAGGATTTTTCAATGAACGGTATTTAAGCCGTTTCCCGGCAGCAATAGTTCGTCAAGGTGGCAAACTTCTTGCCTTTGCCAATCTATTGCCCGGAGCAGATCATCATGAACTTTCTATAGATTTAATGCGTTATCGCTCTGAATCCCCACCTGGTATTATGGATTTCCTTTTTGTTGAGATCATGATATGGGGGAGAGAACAAGGGTATAAGTGGTTTAATCTGGGTATGGCCCCCCTGGCCGGACTTGATCACCAGGAACTCACCTCGCTGTGGTACAATTTAGGGACCTTTGTCTACCGTCATGGCCGTCATTTTTATAATTTTAAGGGTCTCCGGGAATATAAGGAAAAATTCAACCCGAAATGGGAACCAAGATATTTGATTTCACCAAGAGGATTCAAGTTGCCGACGGTTTTTACCAATCTCACCTCCTTGATCCGTGGCGGTGTGAAGGGGTTTTCATCAAGTGAAAAGGTAACAGATGAGAATAGATGAATAATTACCCAATCATATTTTGTACCTCTCTTACCACTTTCATATGAAACTCAACTTCATCTAATTCGATTAACAAAAGGAGCATGGGCAAGATATTCCTTTGGGGATATTGTAATCTCTTTTGGAAATCGTGAATCATCAGACGGTATTTTGTAATTGACAAAAACCTTTTAATGGATGACAATATAGTGCTAAATTTAATAGTAAAGGCAAAAGCAAAAACAAGTGTAAAAACGCACGAAATGCGTTGATTGTTATGAAAATTTGCAACTTACGACTCTAAAATATTTTTTAACGCAACTTTTTAACGAAGTAATGTAATTGCTGCAATGTTGGTTTTAAGAACATTTTTGCAAGCAAGACTGAGGCTTACAACTTCTTGACTCTTCATATAAAGGATCACATACATGCAAATAACTGAAAATAAACCAGACCAACCATCTGTTTCCAGGTGGCTTAGAATTTTTGGTATCGTGTTTTTACTGGGAGGTATTGTTACCCTGATTGTACCTGCGACCGCGAGTATCGCAATTGAGTTATTACTAGGCTGGTTGTTTTTTGTGGGCGGCTGCATTCAACTAGGAGTTGTATATACAGTGCGTAAGAATCACGTGTTTTGGTTTAAGTTACCGTGGGGACTTCTTTTTTTATTAGTTGGGTTATGGTTAATACTGCGTCCAACTGCAGGCGTACAGGCGTTAGCTTTTGTTGTTGGATTGCTATTTTTAGTTGAAGCGATATTGAAGTTAGTCTTTTCATGGCGATGGCGCAATGTGTTTAAAATCAGTTGGACATTGTTAAGTGGAATACTATCATTAGTGATCGCAATGATATTATTAATGGGTTGGCCGCAACAATCTGCAGTTTTTTTAGGCATACTTGTTGGGGTTAACTTATTAGCAAATGGTGTGGTGGCTTTATTGCTAGGTTTAGGCGTTGAAATTATGGTAATTGAAGATACATAACATACTACCTAACCGCAGCATCGAATATTTTCTTATTAATGTTGAGAAAGGAAAGGCGTGAATCGGTACAAAAAGATATTAGTTTTGTTAACTTG
>JANLHC010000045.1 GCA_024654465.1 Candidatus Scalindua sp. | reverse complement strand
CCTGTTAAGGATGAAGTTAGACCATAATCATGACTATATTATTGATCTTTCCAAAGAAGCGATAAGCGATTTAAAAGATATTCAGAAATACACTTTTAATACTTACGGAGAAGATCAAGTTTACAAATACGAAGCTGTCTTGGATAAGTCGTTTCAGATGTAAAACGTTTTTCAATTTTTTGCATTGCTTTATCGTAATCAATACCTATTGCCGTACCATCATCAACAGCACGGACCCTATCCGTAATTTCTTTTTCCCAGGCAGAATCACATCATCAGTATTTTGTTGCATTTGTTTTCAATATCCTTTTTGTTTACGGGTTAAGGAGCCTACTTGTAAATATTATCATGATGATCAAAATCCATCAATGTAACAATTTTTTCTCCTTCATTAACCTCATAGACCAGTACATAAGAACCTCCTATATGAACTCTTCGTTTGTTTTGTAAAGGTTTTCTTAAAGGTTTGAATCGATGAGGTTCTGCAAGTATACTTTGAACTTTCTTCTCAATTAAACAAAGTAATTCTTTGTCTTTTCTTTGGAGTTTTTTGAATTTCCTGTCAAGGCTCTCTTTAATGGCAAGTTTATACATTATTTTATGCCATATCTGTTACTGAAATCTTTAATCACAACAGACTCTTCATTGTCAATATCCTTCATTTTTGCGATAAACTCATCACGTAATTCAGGTTCGTCAATAAGGGCCTTCTTTATTTCATCAACATCACGTTGTAGACGAACGACTTCTTTGTAAATTGTTTCAAGTGTTATGCTTTTCATATTAAACCCTTTGTTATATTTATTCATAGTGAAAAACTATATGATCAAGGGCATGTGGCAACATGCCCCTACGAATTATTCAATTCCAACAATCCTTATATCGAAAACGACATCTTTACTTGCCAGGGGGTGGTTGCCGTCAAGGTATACACTCTCTTCGTCTATTTTTACAATTGTTCCCGGTATATTCTGTATTTCTACTACCTTGCCTACTTCCGGTTCAAAGCTCCTGGGTAGGTCGCTTCTAACAAATCTCATTACCAGGCCTTCGTCTCTTAAGCCGTATGCCTCCTTTGATTTCACGGTAACCTTTTTTTCCTCTCTCAATTCCATTCCTAATACAGCCTTGTCAAGTCCGTGCGGCATCTGATCGCTTCCGACAGTAAATTCGAGTGGTTTTCCTGGTTTTGATTCTTTAAATACCGTGCCATCTAGAAGGCTAACTTTATATTGGATCTTTACCTTATCGCCTTCCTTTACGGTTATCTTTCTGCCACCTGTTTCGTTAACACCGGCCACGGCAGAATATCCATTAATCAGGATTATTCCCGCTAGTAGAGACAACACTAGCTTGATGTTCATTAATGATTGCGTTGCTTTTAAAGCTCTTTCTCTCATTTAAGGTTCCTCTGTTTGAAATAGTTTGTAAAAATAATTATAGTTCGACTCAGTTAAGAACAGTAATCTAATACATTTTAATATTGTATTCTGTTCCAGATAAGCATGTTTTTATTAATCTATTATTGTCATTGTGACATTACGCTCTCATTTTCAAGAAGTATGTCTTCGGTATCGTTTACCGGGATCAAAGCTTTATCCGTGTAGGAACGCCTTTCCGGTTCGCGTTTGATTTTCTTGCGTATTGATCGTAGTTTAAAATAATAGAGGGCGAACGGTACAAGGCCACTAACTGTTTCCCATGCCCTGCGTGGGTAGAAAGTAATTGGATTTTCATGAGGCATACCGGGACGGCGCTGTGTCCGTACTTTAAGTCTTAGAAAGCCTCCCTGAAGCGGGTGTACATTCTGATATTTAATGGTACCATGAAATTGATGAATGTGCAGCATGACTCTACTGGGGTTAGGGCCACCTGCCGCCGCACGCCGTATCAAAGTTTTGATGTGTTCAGGTGAGTAATAAAGATCCCATGCTCTTCGATAAATCTGTTCCCACTCATCACTGGACATTTGTGAGTGTGACATGGTGACATGCTCAAGATCATACTTGTTCAGGTCAGGGTCCATCCATACTCCCTTAAGATAGTTATTCTTGTGATCCTCAGAGCCTGGCAATGGCGTAAGACAGAAAAACTCCAGGAGATCAACCGGCAGTTCCTGCTGGATTGTCTTAATATCCTGCTCGATCTTTTCAGGAGTATCAGCGGGAAAGCCCAGTATATAACCGGCTACAGTAACAACTCTAGCGTTACGCCATGCTTGAAACATTTTTCGATATTCAGTGATTTTGTTTTGTCGTTTATTTACCGCCTGCAGATTTTCAGGATTAATACTTTCCAATCCAATGAATACTCTTCTACATCCAGCCCTTGCGGCCTTAGAGACAAAACCTTTAATTTTATGGGCGAGCGAGTCGATCTGCATAGTAAACTTCACATGTTTAAATCCCTGATTCTCACGAAGATTGATCAAACGGTCAAAAATAGCCTCCCAGTTTTTGTTACGGGCAAAATTATCATCAGTAAGAAAAAAATCGTTGATACCATTCGATAGATTGGATCGGATCAGTTTTTCCACATCGTCGGGATTGCGGTAACGTGATTTGCGTCCCTGTACATTGATGACGGTACAGAAACTACATAGAAAAGAGCATCCGCGGCCGGCATCGAAAGAGCCAATCTTACTGACAAATCTTTCTGCAACACTTGTCGGCATTATCGGCATCGGCTGTCCTTCCAGACCTGGCAGGTCTTTCAGGTGGTTGTAGATAGGTTTCATTTTCCTTTGATAGGCATCTTTAAAGACCTCTACGAGCCGTCCCTCCTCCGCCTCACCCGCAAACAATGCAATGCCGTCTTCCGTTGCTTTTTTCAGCTCGTCAGGAAGCTGAGGCAACATGGCGAGACATCCGCTTACATGGAATCCGCCAATTACAACCTGGATATTTTTATCACGGAACTGTTTGACAATGTCCATGGTACGCGGAAATTGATTTGACTGAACACCTACGAATAAGACAACTCCACGTC
>JANLHC010000042.1 GCA_024654465.1 Candidatus Scalindua sp. | reverse complement strand
GTGAAAAGCAAATTGAATACCTAGATTTTAATAAAGTGCCAGTTCGATATTTTTATCTGGTAATTTATCCCAATCGCCAGGTAGCTATTAATGCATCATGAGAAAATTTCCAATCTACTGTAAGTCTGCTCAATATCGCAAATACATTAGACTTATATAAAGCAAAAACCTGAGTTTGTGTTTATTTAAAGATTCCCTTAATGGCCGGTATTGTACCTAACAAAACCGTAAAATAAAATAAAATTATTTATCCCGAAGTTCTTATTCTAGTATTCTAACAAAATAGCGTCTTATTTCAGCCATATTACCGCATTTTCTAACATTTCATCAAATATTCAATTTTCTCACTATATCCATATGCACTTATATATATGTGCAATAAGAAGATACAAGTATGCATTCTGTTCTTTTTGTATGTTATCTGAAACTCTGGTATTATTTGAGGTACAAAAAAATAATTTTTATCAATGGTTCATATTCGCCTTTTTCATATACAAAAAAATGTTTGTATTTCTGGATTGCCCAATATAACCTAGGCATATGGACATAAATAGAGACAGGCACTATATTTCTTGACTACCAGTCTAATCAACAGTAACATTTTAAAGAGCTTAAGACTCCCCTAAAAGAATGTAGCCGTGAAGTAGAGTGGTAAACTGGAAGCTTGTTTATACAAAGCAAGCGCAAAAGGATGCAAAGAAACTTTCGGCTGCAAATTTACGTGCAAAAACCGAATCTATTCTTGATGTAGTGAAGGGAGTCAATGACATTGCTTATCAAAGGATACTTCAGGCCCGATTGACCTCCATCGCTCCCAGAAAGTTTTCATTTAAAATATGATAACAATTGTTTATAATTTTCTGCATTGAGAATTTAGAATGTGGTAGCCTTTAATTCGCATAATTTTGAATAAATATCAATGCTGACAAGAGAAGAACAGGAAAAAAGGGAAGGTAGTTATCTGGCTTCTTATGCTATGAAGAGCATGAATACGCGTGGAAGAGCGCATCATGAGGATGAGCATCTTTATCGAAGTGTTTATCAGAGGGATAGAGACAGGATTATCCATTCCACTGCTTTCAGAAGATTGGAATATAAGACACAGGTATTTGTAAATCACGAGGGAGATTACTATCGAACACGGCTTACCCATTCAATAGAAGTTTCTCAGATTGCCAGGAGTATATCCAGGGCATTATGTTTGAATGAGGATCTTTCAGAGGCAATAGCCCTGGCGCACGATCTGGGGCATACACCGTTTGGTCATTCAGGTGAAGATGCTCTCAGGATATTGATGAAGAACCATGGCGGCTTTGAACATAATATTCAGGGCTTACGCGTTGTTGACATACTGGAAAAACGATATTCTCAATTTTCCGGTCTGAATCTTTCGTGGGAGGTCAGAGAATCAATTGCAAAGCATAAATTGCTTTCAGATGATCCAAATGTTATTAAATTTGATTTAAACAAACAGCCACTTCTTGAGGCGAAAATTGTGGATATTGCTGACTCTATTGCTTATGACAATCATGACATCGATGATAGTTTAAAAGCAGGGTTGATTACGGAAAGCGGTCTGCAGGAAGTAGAATTATGGCGATATGCAAGAGAGAAGGTAAGGGAGCAGTATAGTAATCTTACTAAAGAGATGGAAAATATACATACGATAAAATACCTGATCAACATGGAAGTGACGGATTTGATTACGCATACACAATTCATGATTGAAGAGATGAAGATAAAAACAACCGATGATGTACAGAGGTGCAAAGAGAGACTTGTATCCTTTTCGCCTGAAATATCTAAAAAGAAGCTGGAATTGCAGGAATTTTTACAGCAAAATGCATATAGCCACTACCGAGTTGTTCGAATGTCTGATAAGGCGAAACGGTTTGTAGAGGAGTTGTTTAATGCATTTATTGAAAATCCTATGCAGCTTCCACCAGAATACCAAAAATGGATCGAAGAGACGGGACTTTATCAGGGTGTTTGTGATTATATAGCCGGAATGACTGACAGGTTTGCTCAAGACGAGTATTTAAAACTTTTTTATCCTTATGAAAGGGTATGATGAAAGCAGATGTTTCTGTAATAATGCCAGCTGCAGGTCTTAGCCTTCGTATGGGAGTCAATGTAAGAAAGCCCTTTATAATGATAGGTGATAAACCTGTTTTTTTTTATACTCTGGAAAAATTCTGTAAGCTAAAAAGAGTAAAAGAGATTATTTTTGTAGTGAATGAGAAGGATCGATCAGCTGTTATTGAAAAATGGTCAGATGAGCTTAAGGCATACAAAGTAGCTAAGATTGTTACGGGAGGTGAACGCAGGCAGGATAGTATCTATAACGGCCTTTCTCATTTAGATCCCGATACTAAAATAATTCTGATACATGATGCCGTAAGACCTTTGGTAAAAAATGATGAAATTGAGGCTGTTATTAAATGCGCGGAGGAGAAAGGTGCCGCTATTGTTGCGAGCCCTATGAAATTGACTGTGAAAAAGGTTAACTCAAATCTTGAAATAATTAAAACAGTTCCCAGGCATGATCTGTGGATGGCACAAACGCCTCAAGGTTTCAAAAGAGACTTGCTAGTAAATGCTTATGATAAGATTAAGGATCTAAATGAAGAATTTACTGATGATGCGGAGGTTGTTGAAAAAGCCGGGCATACAGTAGGAATAGTTTCTGGGAGCTATGATAATATTAAGATCACAACACCTGAGGATTTAAGGCTGGCAGAGTTATTGTTGGTAAAAAGCAGTTAAAGTAATTTTTTACATTTTATATACGCTGACCAGTCTCTAATATCTTAAATGCAGGCGCGGTCATCAGAATACACATAGATTAATTAAGCCTATCTTTCCAATAACCTGGTTTTCTATATAGATTCATAACTGCAATTATTTCTATATGATCCTTTTTTATTCTATAGAGCAGACGCATAAACTTACAAAGCAGTTGATAGTAAATAAGTTATGAAAAGAGTTAGTGGTGATTTTTTGTAAAATGAGCGACAAGAAAA
>JANLHC010000039.1 GCA_024654465.1 Candidatus Scalindua sp. | reverse complement strand
CGGGATTGAAGAATTATGAACAGTTGACAGAATGCAATTGGTAGAATGCACAAAAAGGATTGAGGGGGTTTGAGAGGTGGGGTATCGTTGTATATCGCCCAAATATAAAACCGTAGACAGAAGACGATTGTGCTGGACAGGATTACAGGATGAAAAATCAGAATGAAAATCAAAGGGAAAAAACATCTTAAGAAAGCAGGAATTACAGAAGGATCCAAAAGCCAGATCTCTGTCTTGTATCTTCCTCCTGAGTTTCCTGCATCCCTTAGCGGATAAAGTTTTTGTAAGTTTCCAATTGCAAAATATTTGTATCTATTCACCGCAAAGCTGCAAAGAACGCAAAGTTGATATTTAAAAGAAATACTGATGTAACGATTATGAGAACTGCCTATTTTTCTGACAAATATTCTTCTGCTCCACTTTTTTATGTTTTTCTTTGCGGTGATAAAATAGTTATAAATATTTTTGATTATTTTAGCTATTGATTGATACTACTATATTTAGTATGGTGTACGGATGGGTAGAGAAAAAAGAGGTGGCAAAAATTGTCCTGCCCGGTCTTAAAGTGTTAAATGGAAAAATGAACAAAAAACTCAAGAAAATTTTGATGGAACTTATAAAGGAAGGCAAAATATGAGGACTTCTACTTTTAAATCAGCTAAATTTTCTAATAAGAAAAAGCAAATTGATATTTTCTACACTTCCGGAAAAACTATGAGTATCCATTACGGACACTTGGGTATCAAGCAAAATATTAAGAAATTATGGATTGATAAGGAAACCAGGGGGAAGAGTATCGGTATCATGCTTGGTGATGGAACTATTGATTATATGCCTTATGATCAACCATTAGATATTATTAGAGATCCGGAGTACATGCTTCAAAATCATATTGAACATATTATTGCACAAATAAAGGAGGAGCTTGAAAAGAAAAAGATTTCTAAAAAATATTTAGCTCAACAGCTTGCTACCTCAGACAATCAAATCCAAAGACTTCTCAATCCCAACATTCTCAATAAGAACCTTACTCAGCTCTATAAAGTTGCTTCTCTTTTAAACCTTGAGTTTGAGATCTGTTTGAAAAGTGTTGCTTAATGTTTCAAGTTAGGCCTTCGACAAATTTTTTTGCCTTCATGATGTCTGTAAAAAAATGTCGGGTAAGAAACCCGACCTACGAGTAAATAAAATATTTTGTAGGGCGGGTATTACTGCATTTTTTATAATAGCATCGATGCGGTCGATACAGTTCATAATTGAGATAAATCAAGGAATACCATACTTATTTAATTGATTTATGAGAGTACGGAGGATAAAATTTTGCTATGGGGTGAATTGTCCGAGTAATTGTACCAAACATTCTACATTACGCAGGTGTTAGTGGCCAAATGTAAAACCGTAAACAAAGACGTTGTCGGATCAAAAAAGGTTATATAAATGCCAATTATTTGTAGATTTCTTGGAATTGTCATTGCTATGTATTGGGATGACCATTCGCCGCCTCACTTTCATGCAAAATATGGAGGGTTTGAAATTACGGTAAATATTCTGAATGGAGTAGTAGAAGGCAAGTTCCCCCAAAGAGCACTTCGTCATGTTTTAGAATGGTATGAGTTACACAAAAATGAATTGATGGAGGATTGGGAGCTTTGCGAAAAGCATGAACAGCCAAAACCAATAGAGCCATTGGAGTAATAATTATGATTTTACATGTTGTTAAAGCAAAATATATTGAAGATTATAAAGTTGAGGTTTTTTTTAATGATGGACGTAAGGGAATCGCAGATTTGTCAGATGCGTTAAGAGGTCCAATGTTTGAGCCTTTAAAAGACAAAAATATGTTTTCTCAATTCAAAGTTGATGAGTTATTGGAAACAATCGTTTGGTCTAATGGCGCTGACCTGGCCCCTGAGTACATATATTATCATGCATTCAAGAATGAGAAGGAATTGGAAGAACAGTTTAAGGAATGGGGATATATATCTAACCAGGAAATGAACTTGATCCGTTAACAACTGCCCTTTATATATTTTTTTGCTTCCCCGTTTATCCGCTTGTATTGCTGGAAGATAAGCCCTTGCCTTCCTCTGGTTCCTTTTTTTTCGTCATTCTGAATGTAGCGAAGTAAAATGAAGAATCTAAATTGATTTTATAGACTTCCATAGATTAAATAACAATATCAGATGAGAAAAGTTTAAGAATGACAGG
>JANLHC010000036.1 GCA_024654465.1 Candidatus Scalindua sp. | reverse complement strand
GAGAACCTGGGTGTGTATGAAGTGCCGCCCGGTCCAAATGGTAGTGTTGATGAGTGCGTGCTTATTTGTGAAACTTGTCGCGAACAGATTGAAAATCCTGATAAAGTTGAAGTTCATCATTGGCGATGCCTTAACGATAGTATGTGGAGCCAGGTACCAGCGGTGCAGGTGGTGGTGTGGCGTATGCTGAAGCGTCTGAGCAGTGAAGGATGGCCGCAGGAATTACTCGAAACACTCTATTTAGATGAGAGTACTCAGGTCTGGGCCCTGGCAACCGGCGAAGGGAAAAGTGATGAAGTCTCAGTCAAACATGTAGACAGCAACGGCACAGTGCTTAATGCAGGGGACGCGGTAACACTGATCAAGGATTTACCGGTAAAAGGGGCTAGCTTTACGGCTAAGCGTGGCACGGTTGTACGGGGAATTTCGCTTGTTACGGATAACCCGGAACATATCGAGGGTCGGGTAAGTGGCCATCATATCGTAATCTTGACAAAATTTGTTAAGAAAGCAAACTAATCAAATGGGAATGAGGGTCATTGTGATTCTTACCCCCATTTTTTCCCATATCAATGACTCTATGTTAAATAACAATTAATATTTAAATTTAGGAGGAGTAAATACGAGATGAATAGATTTTTAACAATTCGGTCGTTAATTATAATTTTCCCCTGTAACGCGTTTTTAATTGCCTTTTATTTTCTCCTGTTTAGTAGTTTCGCTAAAGAAACTCAACAGTGGGTAGTGCCTTCTAACATGTTTCAGTATTTAATACATTTTTTGCGTAATTCCGAAACCGGTTATATACCGGTTCTGTTAGGTACCGGAGCCGGATTTACGATCCTTTCATGGTATTTGGTAAGCCTTTTTGGAAGTCGACTTATACAAACAGATCAAATAAAGAGAACAACAGTGACAACACCAAAAGTTTCAAAAAAGGAGGAGAAGCGCTCTTTGTCTGAGAACCTCTCTTCCAAAAACTTACAGAATGCGAGTCTGCAGACACTGGTCGTATTACAAAGGAAGGGAAGGTTGATTGATTTCTTGCAAGAGAACCTTAGCGAATATGATGACGCTCAGATCGGGGCAGCAGTGAGAAGCATTCATTCCGGATGTAAGGAAACTCTATCGAAATACATTGATCTAAAACCAATTTTCGAAGATGAAGAGGGTAAAGAGGTGACTGTAGACGAGGGTTTTGATTCCAGAGCAATACAATTAACTGGCAACGTAAAGGGTAATCCTCCTTTTAAGGGCATTCTCAGGCACCGGGGGTGGCGTGCAGTAAAGGTTCAGGTGCCTCAGCTTACATCTCAAGAAGAAGGAAACAACATCCTGGCTCCTGCTGAAATAGAGATCCTGTAAAGGGTGGCAAACATAACAGGAGTGATGATGCGTATTGAAACAGTGACACCCGCCTAATAGACTGGCGGACAGGCGGTCACTGCACTCAAAAAAAGGAAGGTTTGTTTTATAAGCCTGAATGGCTGATTTATTCTATCCCGGAGCATTTCCCTGAGGAAAATAACAAAAAAACGTAAGCCCTGAAAGGGCGATTTAATATAAAAAGGATAAATTCATTGAAGGATACTAAATATATCATAGGTATAGATTTGGGTACGACACACTGTGTTCTGTCGTATACAGAGGCACAGATAAATGATGAGGGTGAAGCGCCGCACATTAGCATTTTTGAGATACCACAGGTTATAGCGCAGGGAGAGATAAAAGCACAACCTCTGTTACCGTCTTTCTTATTCTTGCCCGGTGAACATGATGTGCCGGAGGGAAGCCTGGCTGTGCCATGGGACAGGGAAATAGATTGTACCGTTGGTGAGTTTGCGCGGCAGCGAGGTGCGGAAATTCCGAACCGACTGGTTTCTTCAAGCAAATCATGGCTTTGTAATAGCAGCATAGATCGGACTAAACCTATTCTTCCCTGGGAAAGTCCATCCGAAACACGACGGGTTTCTCCCGTAGAGGCATCAGGTCATTTACTGAAACATTTACGAAATGCATGGAATCATGAAATGGCCGTGGATGACCCCGGATCAAGATTAGAAGATCAGGAAATATATCTCACTGTTCCAGCTTCATTTGATGCTGTTGCACGTGAATTGACCATCAAGGCGGCAGAATCTGCCGGTCTGTCAAATATGACATTGTTGGAGGAACCACAGGCCGCTTTTTACGCCTGGATTGAATCACAAAAAAACTGGCGCAAGATAGTAAAAGCGGGAGAATCTATCCTGGTGTGTGATATCGGGGGAGGAACAACTGATTTAAGTCTGATTCAGGTAGCCGAAGAAGATGGAGGTTTAGTGCTCAGGCGTGTAGCGGTAGGTAACCATATCCTGCTGGGTGGTGATAATATGGATTTGACCCTGGCGTATTCTATCCAGGGCAAATTAGCAAAAAAGGGCACCAGGTTGGATGCGTGGCAATTTCGTGGCCTCGTACACAGTTGCAGGGCAGCGAAAGAGAGATTGCTGAATAATCCTGACAGGAAAGAGGAGCCAATCTCAATATTGGGACGTGGATCGTCGCTGATAAAAAGTACGATTCGTACTGAACTGACTCGGGCAGAAATAGAATCTGTTCTTTTAGATGGATTTATACCTATGTGTGGCAGTAGTGATTACCCACGGGAAAAGAGCAAGGTGGGTATAAGGGAGATGGGTCTGCCTTATGAATCTGATCCCGCTATCAGCCGACATTTGGCATCATTCCTTGGACAGCAGACTGGTAGTGTCGATAAAGATACAGAAGTTCCTTACCCTTCCTCTGTGCTCTTTAATGGAGGTGTGATGAAATCTGATTTAATGAAGCAGCGAATATTGAATGTTCTGAATAAATGGAGTGGCGCAGAAAAGGAGATAAGAGAATTACCCTCATGTGACTTAGACCTGTCTGTTGCCCGTGGCGCTGCTTACTACGGACATGCCAGACGTGGAAGGGGTTTCCGTATCAGGGGAGGTACTGCACACTCGTATTACATTGGTATTGAAAGCTCAATGCCTTCTGTTCCCGGTATACCTACTCCGATGAAGGCCCTTTGCATTGTTCCTTTCGGACAGGAGGAGGGTACGAAATTAGATATACGTCAACGTGAATTCGGCCTTGTGGTCGGAGGCCCGGTAAAGTTTCACCTCTTTGCCTCAAACCTCAGAAAGAAAGAAGAGGCCGGAGAAGTAATAGAGGATTGGAGCGGAGAGATAGAAGAGATTACCACAATGGAGACAGAACTTGCTTCTACAGGAGGGGAGGAGAGTGGAAACGTTATACCAGTATGGCTGCAGATTAAGTTGACGGAGATAGGCACTCTCGAATTATGGTGTGTCTCCAGTGAAGATGAAAGTCGCCGTTGGAAGCTGGAATTTAACCTTCGTGAGCGTGATGAAAAGGAGGAGTAAGGTTAATGGGAAATGAAGTAAT
>JANLHC010000034.1 GCA_024654465.1 Candidatus Scalindua sp. | reverse complement strand
TTTACAATATAAGGTATTTGAGGGTCTTTCTTATTATCAAGAAATATTTTCAACGCCTCTTTAGATTCTGACGACTTTACAAAACCAACAGGTACAGCCACTACTAGCGCGGGCACAACCCCTTCTCTTCTGATGAGATCGATGATTGAAAAAACTGCCGTAGGAGCATTGCCTATCACAACTATTCCGCCTGATATGTCAGCCAGTGACTCCTGCATAGCAGTGATAGCGCGGGTTTTGCCGGATTCCGTTGCCTTTTTAGCGACATCATCATCTGCAATCCTGCATATTATCTTTCCACCAAATTTGTTTATTGCCTTAGCACTGATACCGGCCTTGACCATATTGACATCAGTAACTATCGATTTACCTGATGATATCGCTTTTGTGGCGGCTTCAACGGCCATTGGGCTTATTATCAGATTGTCTGCATAGTCAGTATCTCCGGTTGCATGAATAACTCTTCTTATTATCGGTCTGAATGCTTCCGGAATATTGCCAAAGTCGACAAGATTATCGATAATGTCAAAACTCTCATCAATTATTTCCTGTGGGTTCTCAGAATAGTTTTTAGTTTGTTTTTCCATATTTAAAGTATATTTTAATTTAGTGAAAAAATAACAGCTAAATATGCGACAAGCATAGGTATTCTAATTGATTCTATATAAGTTCTTTTGTGAACAACTACCGGATATTTCATATTATCCCTTCCTTATATTCTACACCAGGATTACACGCTAGGCGCGCTTTACTGACTCTTCTACCCTGTCCGCTACGATCATTGCAATACGTTCGTCAGCGCCAATATTTTTTGCATAGCAGAATTCAACATCAGGGAATTTTGTCCGCTCCTCATCAATTTCTGCAGGAATATCCTTTAAAACGTGATTTCCACTGAAAAGTAAAAGCGGCATAACTACGACTCTCTTTGCCCCCCTGCCTATTAAGACTTCAACCACCTCTGTAAGCCCGGGTTTTGCAAGCTGCAGGAACCCTGCTTCGACCATGTCCCACTTTCCCATTGCACGCAACATTTCTACTATCGTAAACAAGCCTTCATTACCGGTTCTCACCCTACTTCCATGCGCCAATACTATAACGCCAGTTTTAATACTCATTTTCTATTACGTCCTTTCTGCTACTAATTTATGTTTTGATCTTTTTGCCATGGTCGATAATATATTTCCAGCAAGTTTTGGATTACTGCTGAAATGTATATGTGTGTATGATGCCAAAACGTTATTCTTACATATACCATCAACCCCGGTTCTTTTTCCATTGCTTTTCCTTGTATTATAAGCAAACATGGTATCATCCGGGACATCCTGCAACATCGACCAATGAAATTCATGGGCGCGAAACGTGTCCCCACTTTTGCAGATCATATTGTCACATGTCGCATCGGTAATGACATATCCCAGCCCTTGTCTCCTGCTTTTCATCCTTGATGTACCGCTAAGCACACCACACATTTTAAATGATCTTCCCTCACAGTCAATTAATTTTTCCAGTAGATACATCATGCCGCCGCATTCACCGTAAATTACAGTCCCCTGTTTATGTGCTTCTAATATTGAATTTATCATACTTTCATTTTTCATTAGTCTATCTGCAAATAACTCAGGAAACCCTCCTCCCATAAATATGCCGTCTATATCGTCCGGAAGACATTTATCATTAAGAGGACTGAACTGTTTTATCTTTGCTCCCAGTGCTTCAAACAGGTCAATATCATCCTGATAATAAAAACAAAACGCGTTATCTCTGGCAATTGCCAGTGTTATATCCAGAGAATCATTCTTGCTTATAAAGATTGATTTATTATAATCAGGAAAAATACCTGCCGCACCGGCTGTGTCCAGTAATCTATCAGTATCTATTGTCTCAAGTACCATTTGCCCTAACTTCTCATAGAGAGCAGAATTTATCTTCTCTTCCTCAGAAGGAATCAGCCCCAGATGCCTTTCAGGAATAGTAATGTCTTTATCCTTGTTCAAATATCCAAGAACGATTACAGAACAGGAATCTTCGATAGCCTTTTTGATACAATCATAATGATTCTGGCTTGCGACATTATTTAGAATTATACCGGCTAGATTTATCTCTCTGTCAAACTCCTTGAATCCCATTACTATCGCTCCTGCGCTTTGTGCAACACCTCTTGCATTTACGACCAGGATTACCGGAGTATTCAGCACCTTTGCCAGGTGCGCACTGCTGCCATGTCCGGAAGAGTCGATACTGCCGTCATACAGACCCATTACACCTTCAATAACCGATATATCGGCATCAGCAGCAGAACGCTCAAAAAGTTCACGGCAGGCGCTCTCGCCCATCATCCAGGTGTCTAGATTCCTGGATGCATTTCCTGTAACAAACGTATGATGCGACGGATCGATGTAATCCGGTCCGGCCTTAAACCCCTGTACCTTAATCCCTTTCTTCACTAAAGCGGCCATGATACCTAAAGTAACCGTAGTCTTGCCCACTCCACTGTTTGTACCGGCAATCATAATTCTTGGCATCTGATTCATAATATTTAAGTGAGCTAAAGTTAGAAAAATAGTTTACCGGAAAGAG